>NZ_JBBBNY010000011.1:0-110511 GCF_037137055.1 Fulvimonas yonginensis | reverse complement strand
CTGCATCAATACAACTGGCACCGTCCGCATGCCAGCGTTGACTACCAGCCTCCTATCACCCGCATTGCCATGAACAACCTGGTGGGTTTACACAGCTAGTCTAGGGCAACGACACGCCACTCCCATCGCGTCGGCCCGTTGCTTCGTGGGAGCGAGCTTGCTCGCGATGCTCTTCAACGTCCGATCCGCACCGGAAGCGTCGCAAGCAAGCTCCCTACCACCTCGAGCCGGGTCAGCGGATCACGCCCACGCCGACGCCGAAGTGGAAGTTGTTCTTGCCTTTGTTCAGCTCGTCCGCCGTCCACACGTGCGACTGGTCGACCTGCACCAGCGGGAACACGTAGCCGGCCTCGCCGACCTTGCCCGCGCGGCTGCCGCTGAGCGTGCCGCTGACTGTCATCAGGCCGCCGGCCGGGTAGTCCAGCGGCTCGACGTAGCCCGGCATCACCGCGATGAAGCGGCCGCTGCCGCTGTCGTTGGCCTTGGGGCGCTGCGAGCGGTCCAGCGGGTAGGCGAGGATCTCCACCTCGCTGTGGTCGGCGAGGTTGGTCACGCCGACGATGCGGCCGCCCCAGATCACTTGGCGGTGGGCGAACTGCTCGGGCGATTGCGCGACCTGGAATGGCGGCGCGTCCACCGCGTCGGGGGAGGCCTTGTAGATCGGCGCCGGGGCGCAGGCGGCGAGCGCCAGGAGCGCCGTGGATGCGAGGAAACGAACGGATGGGAAGGGGAGGCGGATGCGCATGGCGGGCTCCTGACCTTGGGCGAAAACGTCGCGCCGGCCGATGCCGCGCGATCGCAGCGAGCTTAGCGGCGGCCGCGTGAACGCGGTAGCGGCGCCGGTGAAGGCGCAGCGGCCTCTTCCTCGACCAGCCAGTCCAGCCGCCACTCCGCCGGGCGCTCCTGTGCCAGCAGCCGGGCGAGCGCACGCAGCGGCTCGCGCAGCGTCTGGTCCAGCTTCCACGGCGCGTTGAGCACGGCCATCCCCGAGCCGTTGAGGCGCAGCGGCGAATCGTCCGGACGCACCAGCAGCTCCGCACGCAGTACGCGGCGGGCGCCGCAGTGGCCGAGCCAGCGCAGGAACGGCTGCACCTGGCTGCGCAGCTTGATCGGATACCACACGGCGTAGACGCCGGTGGGCCAGCGCGCCAGCGCGCCCTTGAGCGCCTGCTCGATCAACCCGTACTCGGCCTCCTGCGTTTCGTAGGGCGGATCGATCAGCACCAGGCCGCGCTTCTCCTTCGGCGGCAGCAGCGCCTTGAGTGCCTCGTAGCCGTCGCGCTGGTGCACGTGCACGCGCCTGTCATGGCGGAATACCTCGCGCAGGCGCGCCGCTTCCTCCGGATGCAGCTCGCACAGCTGGGCACTGTCGGTCTCGCGCATGGCCATGGCCGCCTGCAGCGGAGAACCGGGGTACAGCTTCAGGCCGTGCTCGTTGCCGGGCAGGGCCAGCAGGCCGTCCAGCCAGTGCCGCAGCAGCGGCGGCAGCGTCCCGCCGGTACTCGCGTGCGGGCCCACGTCGGGAAACAGGAGCCGGCCCACGCCTTCGCGCCACTCGCCGGTCTTCTCGGCCTCCTTGCCCTCCAACGCGTAGCAACCGCTGCCCGCGTGCGTGTCGATCACGGCGAACGACGAGGGCTTGGCTTTCAGCGCGTCGACCAGCGCGGACAGCACGACGTGCTTGAGGACGTCGGCGAAGTTGCCGGCGTGGTAGGCGTGGCGATAGTTCATTCCGCCAGTATAGGCGGCCACGAACTCCGAGCGGCGGCTGACGGGCCGCGTCCGCCTTCACGCGCGGCCGGTCCCGCGGTCACGGGCCGGCGACCGGCCGCTGCGCATGGTGCCCTCCACGGCGCGCCTCGCGCCTGAGTCGAAGAGGAACGCCCCATGAACATCACGACCAGCAGCCTGGCCGCCGTGGGGCTTGTCCTGGCGGGCGCCCACGGCTTCGCGCAGACGGCGCCTCCCGCGACTGGCGCCATTGGCTCGATGGACCACCCGCCCGCCACGCAGGCCAACGGCATGCGTAGCGCCCATCCGGCGGCCAGTTCGACCGGCGGTTCGCAGGTCGGGCACAGCGGCAGCCCGCGGATGAAGAGCCGCCAGGCCGCCCACGGGCGAGGCCCGGCGACCAGCCCCGAGCATGCCCCGGACGCCCAGCACAGCAACGGCAACCATCTGAACAGCGGCACCACCGCCGAGCCGGCCGGCGGATCGTCCTCGGGCCACTGAGGCCGCGCGGTTCGCGTACGGCGGGTGAGGCTCACTCCGCGGTGTTGTGCGATTCGCTGACGCCGAGCAGTTCCGGCTGCGCAGGCTGCGTGCGGCGGCACAGCCAGGGATGTGCGAACACGGCCGCCAGGATCACCGCCACGCCCAGGTAGAACGGCCAGGCGAGCTCGCGCTGCTCGCCCAGCAACAGCACGGCCAGCACGATCGCGTAGACCGGCTCGAGGTTCGTCACCATCTGCGTGCCGAACGCACTCAGGTGGCGCAGCGCGACCAAGGCGAGCGCGAACGGCAGCAGCGTGCAGCCGAAGGACAGCAGCACCAGCAGGACGGCGTCGTGCGCGCCCGGCAGGGCGAAGGCGCTTCCCGCATGCGGCAGCAGGGGCGCCAGGAGGCCCAGGAACAGCGTTCCGGTGCCCAGTTCGAGGCAGGTCACGGTGAGCGGGTCGGCATGTTCCACCAGCCGCTTGTTGCAGGCGCTGAACAGTGCCACCAGCAGGGCCGAGGCGGTGCCTACGACCAATCCCAGCCGCATCGCCGTCGGTACCCCGCCGACGACCAGCGCCACCCCGGGCACCACCGCCACGCCCAGCAGCAGCTCGCGCGGGTCGAAACGCCGCCGCGCGATCCACGGCTCCACGAAGGCCAGGAACACCGGCCCCAGCGCGATGCAGGTCGCCCCGACCGACGCGTTGGAGAGCTTGATCGCCGCATAGAAAGTGAGCCAGTGCAGCGACACCAGCACGCCGATCCCCGCATACGCCCAGCGCAGTCGCGCAGGCATCGCGCGCAGCCCGCGCCAGACGCGCGGCGTCGCCAGCAACGCCACCGTCACCAGCAGCATGCGCCACCACACCAGTGCCGCCGCCGGCAGCGTGATCAGCTTGCCGAGGATGGCGGTGAAACCCCACAACAGCACGCAGAAGTGGATCTGCAGACGGGCCTTGCTGGTGGCGTGCATGGGGAGGTCGCGCGTGGGAGGAGCGCATTGTAGGTGCAACGGACGCCGGCGCGGTCGAAGCGCCCCTCGGGCCACCCGAGCCGATCCCTCCGCCACCAGGAGAGGGCCCGGCAGGGGGGCGGGCGGAGCCAGGCGCGCGGCGATGCCGAACCCTCACTCCAATCCCTTTCCGCAAGGAGAGGGCCGAGGCTGCACCATCCCGACGACCCGTTGCGCGAGCGTGGGCGCACACCGGCGAAGGGCATCGCGAGCAAGCTCGCTCCTACACGAGGCAGCGCCGTCGACGCCGCGCCCGGTCAACCCGGCCGAATCCTGTCCCTCCGAAGAGGTGCCAGCAGGCGGGTGAGGGTGCGGGCGGAGCGCGCCGTCCATGCCACGCGCTCACCCGATCCTCCGCAGAGGGACTGTTGGCATCATTACCCTGCGCGAGGGGCTTTTGCGTCATTCCTTGCGCGAGGGGACGCCGATGCTGCACAGGTCGATCTTGCCCGCCGGCACCGTGTAGAAGGCATCGTGGCGGTTGCGCTTGGCCTCGACCAGCTTGGCGAAGGTGGCGCTGTCGGTGCGCAGCACCTCGATCCTCGGGCGCTCGGCCGGCGGCAAGTCCGCGGCCAGGCGCACCGACTCGATCCGCACGCGCTGCGCCTTGTCGGTGTAGAAGCCCATCGGCGCCGGACCGCGCGGCAGCGCCGAGAGCAACTCCATGCCGTCGATCACGCGCCCGGCCACCGCGAGGTTGCGATCCAGCCCGCGCGGGGCCTGGCCGATGATGGCGTAGAGCGCGCTGCCGTTGCCGCTGTGCGGGTCGACGTCGCGCGCCACGCCGACGGTGCCGTAGCAATGGGTGATCCACTCGCGGCCGGTGGCCGGGTCGCGGGCGACCGGAAAGCCCTCGGAAAACCCCACCTCCGGCGCATACACGTCGCCGTCGGGCAGCGGCGTCCACTCGAGCCTGGGATCGATCGCGCGGGTGTACTCCGGTGGCAGGGTCTTCTTGGCACCGCCGAGCGGCTTGATGTGCGCCTTGTCCTCGTCGTCCGCGGCCGGATCGTCCCACTGCGTGACGAAGTTGTCCTGCACGCGCACGATGGCGAGCCCGTCGAAGTAGTGCTCGCGCACCAGGGTGCGGATGTTGGCCGCGTGCAGCGGGGTGAAGTCGGGCGCCAGCTCGATCAGCACGTGGCCACCGGGCAGCTTCATGTCGAGCAGGTTGGCCGGGTCCGGCCGGCGCCACTCCTGCGGCCGGGACTGCGCCAGCAGCTCCTTCGGCGTGGGCGTGTCGTGCGTCTCGGCGGCCAGCGCGGGCAACGACAGCAGTCCGGCGAGCATGAGTAGGAGGAACGGACGGCGCATGCGCGGATCCCCTGCAGGCATGGATGAGAGAGGAAGCTTATCGTCTCGGCAGCCCTGCACGCAGCCACATGCCCTGGCCGCTAGGAGGCCCGCGCCGGCTCCGGCGCCTCCGCGAGAACGGCAGCCACCGGCGCGGCGGCGAGCGCGCCTGCCAGCTGCGCGAGCACGAAGCCGCTGACGTCGGCCGGGCGGATGCCGGCGAAACTCTGCGTCAGCGAACGCGCCAGCGTCACCGCGGGGTTGGCGAACGAGGTGCTGGCGGTGAACCAGTAGGCGGCGAAGATGTAGCCGGCGACCAGCACCGGCACCGCGGCCGGGCGCTGGCGGGTGCCGAGCAGGATGGTCAGCAGCAGGCCGAAGGCCGCCACGGCCTCGCTCAGCCACTGGGCCGGGCCGGTGCGCACGTGCGTGCCGGACTGGATCAGCGGCAGGTCGAACATCGCGTGCGCCAGCAACACGCCGGAGACGGCGGCGGCGATCTGGACCACTGCGTAGGCGAGCGCGTGGCGGGCCGTCAACTCGCGCCGCAGGCAGGCGACGAGCGTCACCGCCGGATTGAAGTGGGCACCCGAGAGCGGGCCGAACAGCGCGATCAGCACGTACAGCGCCGCGGCGGTCGCGGCCGCGTTGGCGAGCAGCGCCACCGCGGTGTTCTGCGGCGACAGGGCCGCACCCATGATGCCCGAACCCACGACCGCCGCCAGCAGCAGGGCGGTGCCGATGAACTCGGCGAGCAGCTTGCGCGACAGCGGCATCAGAGCGTGTCCAGCAGGGTGCGCACGCGCGCGGAGATCGCGTCGCGCACGGCACGGTAGCCGGCGTCGTCCATGTCCCTCGGATCGGGCAGGTTCCAGTCCTCGCGCCGCCGTGCCGGCAGCCACGGGCAGCTGTCGCCACAGCCCATGGTGACCACCGCGTCGAACGTGCCCTCGATCTCGGCGAGGGACTTGGAGCGGTGGGCGGCGAGGTCGTAGCCCAGCTCGGCCATGAAGCGCACGGCGCGCGGGTTGATCCCGCCCGAGGGCGCCGATCCGGCGCTCAGCGGCTCCACCGTGTCGCGGCCGTGGATGCGGGCGAAGGCCTCGGCCATCTGGCTGCGGTTGGCGTTCTCCACGCAGACGAACAGGACGCGCTTCTTCCTCATGCGGCGTCTTCCAGCGTACGGGTCATGCAGGTGGCCGAGGCCGGGCAGAGC
Source organism: Fulvimonas yonginensis (assembly GCF_037137055.1). Lineage (NCBI taxonomy): Bacteria > Pseudomonadati > Pseudomonadota > Gammaproteobacteria > Lysobacterales > Rhodanobacteraceae > Fulvimonas > Fulvimonas yonginensis. The sequence goes on along the minus strand of NZ_JBBBNY010000011.1, from coordinate 104,773 downwards.
GAGCGGAATTCCGCGCTCGCCTGCACCCGGGCGGGTACCGTCTGCCTGTCGATGGGCGCGTAGCCGCGGCCGGCGAAGAACGCCTCCGCGGTCTGGGTCAGCAGCACCAGCTGCCGCAGGCCGCGCTCGCGCGCCAGCGCTTCGAGCGCGCGCACCAGCCGCGCGCCGATACCGGCGCCGCGGGCGCTTTCCTCCACCGCCAGCGAGCGCAGCAGGCCGGTGTCGCCGAACTGCTGCAGGCCGACCGCACCGACCAGCCGGTCGCCCTCGACGGCCACGACGAAATCCACCCGGGCCTCGGCGAGGTCCCCGGTGGGCAGGGCGCAGCGGGCGAGCAGCGCATGGATCGGAGCCTGTTCGGCGGCCGTGGCGTGGCGCAGTTCCATGGCCGGCCCTCAGCAGCAGCCCGAAGCCGGGACGCAGCAGCCCGTGCCCTTGTCCACCTTGGGCTTGGCTGCACGCAGGTCGGGGCTGCAGGTGGCGCCGTCGGTGGCGCAGGGTGCCTCGCCGGCGTAATAGGTGGTGGCCTCGCCCAGCGTGTGGAAGGTCTCCCAGCGGGTGCCCTGCGGGTCTTCGGTCCACAGCTTGTCCGAGCGCGCGTAGCAGCACACGGTGGCCTGCTCGGGCACGAGCCCGCCGCCGGCCGCATCCAGCCGGTGGCCCAGTGCGGCAAGCGCCTCGGCGCTGTCGGCCTGGATGCCCAGGTGGTCGACGCCGGGCGCGCGGCCGGTGCTGGAGATGGCGAAGTTGACGCGGGGGTCCTCGAGCATCCACTTGGCGTAGTCGTCCTTGCGGACGGTCGGTTCGGACGCGAACAGCGCGGTGTAGAAGCGGATGCTCGTCGCCAGGTCGGCGACGTTGAGGTGCACGTGGAATCGGTTCATCTCGGGGCTCCCTTGCGGCGTGGCGGGCAGGTCGCAGCCGGTCCGCACGTGGCGGATCCGGCGCAGCAGTTTTCGGTGAGGTAGGCGAGCAGCGCGTCCATCTGCGTGTAGCCGGCGCGAACGCGGATCACCCGCCCTTCGCGTGCGTCCTGCACCAGCCCGGCCGCACGCAGCACGTTCAGGTGCGCGGTGAGGGTGGCGGGTGGCAGGCCCAGGCGCTCGCGCAGCTCGCCGACGGCGAGGCCTTCGGGTCCGGCCTGCACGAGTTCGCGAAAGGCCGCCAGGCGCGACTCGTGACCAAGTGCGCTCAAGGCCAGCAAGGCGGCTTTTGTTTCCATAATTCCAATATTATCGAAATATTGCGCGTTGTCAAGACAGCCTTGGGGGACTCGGCGCCACCGCGCGCCGATGCCGAGGCGGTCTCGGCGGGGCGGGAGATCGTCGATCCACGAAGGACGGCGCCGATCCACAGCGACGCGGACAGGCGCACGCGGCGTCGGTGGCTGACCCGAGGGCCGCGGACAGGCAGACTTGCGCGGATGGCACGGTTCGGCTTCCCGCCGATCGCCGTGCGGCCCGATCCTTCCCACGCAGGAGTCCCGCATGAAAACCAAAGCCTATGGCGCCGTTGCCGGCGACAAGCCGCTGCAAGCCCTTGACATCGAGCGCCGCCAGCCCGGCCCGCACGACGTGCAGATCGAGATCGCCTACTGCGGCGTGTGCCACTCCGACCTGCACACGGTCCGCTCCGAATGGGCCGGCACCCTCTACCCCTGCGTGCCCGGCCACGAGATCGTCGGTCACGTCAGCGCCGTCGGCAGCGAAGTCACCGGGTTCAAGGTGGGTGACACGGTGGGCGTCGGCTGCCTGGTCGGCAGTTGCCAGCACTGTGCCTCCTGCGGCGAAGGCCTGGAGCAGTTCTGCGAGAACGGCTTCACCGGCACCTACAACGGCAAGACGCCGGAGGCGCCGGGCCACACGCTGGGCGGCTACTCGCAGCGGATCGTGGTGAACGACCGCTTCGTGCTGAAGATCCGCCACCCGCAGGAGCAACTGGCCGCCGTGGCGCCATTGCTGTGCGCGGGCATCACCACGTATTCGCCGCTGCGTCACTGGGGCGCCGGCCCGGGCAGGAAAGTGGGCATCGTCGGCATCGGCGGGCTTGGCCACATGGGCATCAAGCTCGCCCATGCGATGGGCGCGCACACCGTCGCGTTCACCACCTCCGAGAGCAAGCGGCGAGATGCGCTCGCGCTGGGCGCCGACGAGGTGGTGATCTCGAAGGACGCCGACGGGATGGCCCGCCACGGCGGCAGCTTCGACCTGATCCTGGACACGGTCGCCGCCAGCCACGACCTCGATGCCTACACCCGCCTGCTCAAGCGCGACGGTACGCTGTGCCTGGTCGGCGTGCCCGAGCACGCGCATCCGAGCCCGAACGTGGCGCAGCTGATCTTCGGGCGCCGCTCGATCGCCGGTTCGCTGATCGGCGGCATCGCCGAGACACAGGAGATGCTCGACTTCTGCGCCGAGCGCGGCATCGTCGCCGACATCGAGATGATTCCCGTGCAGCAGATCGACGAGGCCTACGACCGCATGCAGCGCAGCGACGTGAAGTACCGTTTCGTGATCGACAACGCCTCGCTGGCCGCCTGAGCGGTGCGCGACCTGGGCGGAGCGCGGCTCCCGCCCAGGTCCGGAGCGGTGCATGGCGACGCCCTGGATCGTGGACGGCTGGAACCCGCTGGGCGAGGTCCCGGCGGCGGGCGACGACGCGGTGTTCGAACTGCTCGCCGCCGCGGTGTTCCAGGCCCGCTTCCGGCCGGCCGTCGTGCGCGCGCGCTGGCCGGCGATCCGCCGTGCCTTCGCCGGCTTCGACCTCGCCAGGGTGGCCACCTGGCCGGACGCGCGGCTCGCCGCGCTGCTCGAGGCCGAGGGCATGATCCGCAACCCGAAAAAGATCCTGGCCACGCTGCGCAACGCGCGCGATCTGGCCGAGCGCGGCCGGCGCTTCGGCAGCGTGCCGGCGTATCTGCGCTCCTTCGGCGGCGACGAGGCGGCGCTGGTCGCGGACATCGACCGCTGGGCGCATTACATCGGCGCGCCCTCCATCCGCTGGTTCGTGCGGGCACTGGGCGACGTGGCCGTCGACCCTGCGGGGCCACCCGGTACGGCGTGAAGACTTCGTGAAAACAGGATGTCGATCACGGTTTCCGGGTGACCCGGTCGTTAACGTGTGCAGGCCTTCGGTTCCACGCCCCCTAGCCCCGGCTCTGAAGGCACCCCTCGGCGCCCGGATTCCGGGCGCCTTTTATTTGGCGGGCCACGCCCTTGTCTGCCGCCCCGTCGCGACGCGCCCCGACGACGTGGCCATGGGCGTGATCGCCGGCCCGGAGCGTCGGGTACGTCTCGGCGGGCCTCGTACGCGCTCGTGACGAGGCCGGTCGCACGGGTTTTACGGCATACACCGCCGCGGTGCTCCAGCATGGCATCGGGCGCACGGTTGCGGTCCGCAACCTGCCCGACGGGGAGGAGAGTTTGGCCAAGACGCTCGTGCATGTGCTGTGCGCGCTTGCCCTGGTGCTGCCCTGGGCGGGCCAGGCGCGGCCGTTGCGGGTCGTGGGCGACAACAACTACCCGCCCTATCTGTTCATCGGGCCCGACGGCAAGCCGCAAGGCTACGTGGTCGACGAGTGGAAACTGTGGGAACGAAAGACCGGCATCCCGGTCGAGTTGAGCGCGACCAACTGGGCTGACGCGCAACGGCGCCTGCAACAAGGGCAGGCGGACGTCATCGAGATGATCTTCCGCACGCCCGGGCGGGAGGCGCAGTACGACTTCACGCCCGCCTTCGCGAAGGTGCGCGTGGGCATCTACGCCGACCGCGACCTCACCGGCATCGCCGATCCGTCGGGACTGAAGGGCTTCGTGGTGGGCGTGCAGCGGGGCGACGCCTGCGTCGAGCGGCTCCACCGCGCCGGCATCGATACGCAGCGGTTGTACACCGGGTACCACGACCTCATCGCGGCGGCGCTCGCCGGCGAGATCCGCATCTTCTGCATGGACGAGTACCCCGCGGAGTACTACCTCTATCGCATGCACGCCCACGATGCGTTCGTGAAGGCCTTCGACTTCTACACCGACAGCTTCCACCGGGGTGTGCGCAGGGGCGACCGCCAGACGCTCGCGCTGGTGGAAAGGGGCATGGCGCGGATCACCGCCGAGGAACGGGCCCGGCTGCGCGACAGGTGGATGGGGCAGGGCGTCGACCTGGCCGGGTACACGGGCGTGTTCAAGGCGGTGGCGTCGGTGCTGGCGGTGGTGGGCATCGCGTTGCTGGCCTGGGTCTATTCGCTGCGGCGCGCGGTCAAGCGGCGCACGCGCGATCTCGAGTTCCTCGCCCGGTACGACCCGCTGACCCGCCTGCCGAACCGGCAGCTGCTGCTGGATCGTGTCGATCACGCCATCGCGCAGGGCGAGGCGGCGCTGGCCCTGCTGCTGGTCGACGTGGACAACTTCAAGCGCATCAACGACAGCTTCGGCCATCCGGTGGGCGACAAGCTGCTGCAGGAGATCGCCGAACGGCTGCGGGCGCTGCCACGCCCGGTCGACACGGTCGCCAGGCTGAGCGGCGATGATTTCGTGCTGATCCTGCGCTCGGCCGAGCTGGGCCAGGTCACCGCGGTCGCCGAGCAGGCCCGCCACGAGATCGCCCGCAGCCACGCGCTGGCCGGCCAGGAAGTGTTCGTCAGCGCCAGTGTCGGGATCAGCCTGTACCCGCATGACGGTACCAACGGCGTGGCCCTGCTGAAGAACGCGGATGCCGCCATGGCCCGCGCCAAGCAGAACGGCCGCAACGGCATCAGCTTCTACCGCGCGAGTTTGAGTGCGCAGGCGAGCCGCTTCGTGACGATCGGCGCGGCCATCCGCAGGGCGCTGCAGGCCGACGAATTCGAGCTCGTGTACCAGCCGCAGTATTGCCTCAGGACCCGCCGCGTGGCCGGCGTCGAGGCGCTGGTGCGCTGGCGCCAGGGCGGCCGGCTGGTGCCGCCCTCGGAATTCATCGGTTACGCCGAGGAGCTGGGCCTGATCGACGCGCTCGGCGAGTGGGTGCTGCGCGGCGCGTGCCGCCAGCTGTCCCGCTGGATGGCCGAAGGCGTGCCGCCGTTGCGCATGGCCGTCAACCTGTCGCCGCGCCAGCTGGGCAGTCCCGGGCTGGTCGCGATGGTGCGGCAGGTGCTGGCCGAGGTGGACGTTGCGCCGGACCTGCTCGAACTGGAGATCACCGAAGGCGCCCTGGTCAGTAGCGAACCGGAGATCGCCATTGCGCTGGAGGCCCTGCGTGCGAGCGGGGTTGGCATCGCCATCGACGACTTCGGCACCGGCTACTCCTCGCTGGCCTACCTGCGTCATCTGCCGGCCGGGCTGATCAAGATCGACAAGAGCTTCCTGGCCGGCGTCCCCGACGAGAAAAGCGCGCGCGAAGTGGTGGCGGCGATCGTCGCGATGGCGCACGCGCTGCACCTGGGCGTGGTGGCCGAAGGCGTGGAGCACGAGGCCCAGGCCGATTTCCTCGCCCGTGCCGGGTGCGACTTCGCACAGGGCTGGTTCTACGGCCGTCCGATGGCCCCCGAGCGGATCGCGGCGCTGCTGGGCAGCCCCCGGCAAGCGGCGCGCTGACCGGCGGCGCAGGCCACATGACTTCAGGCCCATGTACTAGTGCGAACTTCGCAATAAGCTCCACCTCGACTCAAGCAGCAGTGCAGGCAAGGGTGTGGACGAGCGCGTCGGCCATCTGAAGAAGTTCCAGAAGGAGCTTTCCGCCGGCACCGTGTCGCTGGTGCTGCTGGCCGTGCTCGGCCAGTCGCGCCAGCCGCTGTACGGCTACCAGATCGCCAAGCGCTTGGAGGAGCTGGGCGAGGGCGTGCTCGCCGGCAAGCAGAGCGCGCTCTACCCGGTGCTGCGCAACCTGGAAGCCGCCGGCCTGCTGGCCAGCGAGGTGGAGCCCTCGGTGAGCGGCCCGCCGCGCCGCTACTACCGCATCACCCGCCCCGGCCGCGACGTGTTGCGCGACTGGGTCGCGGCCTGGAACGCCACGCGCGATTCCGTCGACAAGGTCCTTCAAGGAGAGGTGTGATGAACGCACCACGCACGATCAACGAATACCTGGCCCAGCTGCGGGCCGCGCTGCGCGGGGCCGACCCGGCCCTGGTACAGGATGCGCTCTACGACGCCGAAGAGCACCTGCGCGCGGAGCTCGCCGAACAGCCCGGCCGCAGCGAGGCGGAGATGCTGGCCAAGGTGGTGGGCAGCTACGGTGCGCCGGAGGAGGTCGCGGAGCTGTACCGCGACCAGGAGATCCGCATCCAGCGTGCGCTGCGCCCGCCGCCGCCGCCGAAGCGCCGCTCGCTGGCGGGGCGGTTCTTCGGCGTGGCGGCCGACCCGCGCACCTACGGCGCGCTGTTCTACATGGTCCTTGCGCTCGCCACCGGCATCTTCTACTTCACCTGGGCGGTGGCCGGCGTGTCGCTCTCGGCGGGCCTGTCGGTGCTGATCGTCGGGCTTCCGTTCATCGTGCTGTTCTTCGGGTCGGTGCGGGTGCTGTCGCTGGTCGAAGGGCGCATCGTCGAGGCGATGCTCGGTGCGCGCATGCCCCGCCGTCCGCCGTATCCGGCGCAGGACGCCACGCTGCTCAAGCGCATCGGCGGCATGTTCACCGACCCGCGTACCTGGACCACGCTGCTCTACATGCTGCTGATGCTGCCGCTGGGCATCGTCTACTTCACCCTCGCGGTGGTGCTGGTGAGCGTGTCGGTGGGCTTCATCGGCGCGCCGGTCGCGTGGGCGTTGAACGAGGGCGACCTGGCGCGCCTGTTCGACGGCCATCGCGTGATCGTCGATTGGGGCTTCGGCGGGCACGTGCCCGGCTGGGGCGACGCGATCGTCCTGTGCGCCCTGGGCGTGCTGCTGCTGTTCGCGACGCTGCACCTGGCGCGCGGACTGGGCCGCATGCACGGCCAGGTCGCGCGCCACCTGCTGGTGCGCGGCGGCTGATCGGCGCTTCGGCTCAGAAGTCCTCGCCGTCGACGATCTCCAGGCCCGCGTCGAGGCGGCGGGCCTCGGTCTCGGCGACCGCCCGCACGGCCTCGGCGCGCATGTCGTCGGGGGCCTCTACCTCGACCATGAACACCTTGCCTTCGCTGTCGTCCACCAGTTGGGCGGAGCTGGAGTCGTCGCGCATGCCGAGCATGAAGTCCTCGATTTCCTCGACGTGCTCGATGCCGTCGATGCCGTGCAGGACGGAAATGATCGTGTCGGCGGCGTCACGATTGCCGATCAGGCGCAGGCGGATCATGGGCATGGCAGGCTCCAGCGGGCGGTTGGCAAAAATGCTGGGGCGGGCGGCGTGTGCGCCGGGTGATTGTCCAGGCCGTACCATCGGCTCTTTTCCGGACGCCTGTCATGCCCAAGACCTACGACCGAGCCTACTTCGACAAGTGGTACCGCGACCCGCGCCATGCCGTGGCCTCGTCGGCGGAACTGAAGCGCAAGGTGACGCTGGCGGCGGCACTGGCGGAGTACTACCTGGGGCGGCCGCTGCGCAACGTGCTCGACGTGGGTTGCGGCGAGGCGCCGTGGCGGGCGCCGCTGCGTGCGTTGCGGCCCGGGGTGGACTACCGCGGACTGGATGCCAGCCCCTACGTGGTGTCGCGCTACGGGCGCAGCCGCAACATCGGTCTGGCCCGCTTCGGGCAACTCGAGCAGTTGCGTTTCGACTGCCGCTTCGATCTGATCGTGTGCACCGACGTACTGCACTACCTCGCGCCGGCGGAGATCCGCGCCGGCCTGGCCGGCATCGGCGAGATGCTCGAGGGCGTGGCGTTCCTCGAGGTGTTCACCAGCCGCGACGATGTCGTCGGTGACCGCGAGGGGTTCTACTCGCGCCCGCCCGCTTGGTATCTTCGCCAGTTCGCGCAGGCCGGCCTCCTCCCTTGCGGCTCGCATTGCTACCTGGGGCCGCGGCTGGAACGCCACGTGGCGGCACTGGAGCGCGCGCAGGCTGCGGTTTGATTCTTTCACGGCGCACATGGAGCCAGGCTGGATAATGCAATGTTCGCCCGCCGCATGAGGGCCGGCCAGTTTCTGAAGAGGTAGACATGGCGATTGACGGGGAAAGCACCCTCGGCCGGATGGTCCAGGCGCTGGGAGCGCTGGCCATGGTGTTTCTCGATCCGGATGGCCGGATCGCCAGCTGGAACCACGGAGCCGAGCGCATCTTCGGCTATACCGCGAGCGAGGCCATCGGCCAGCCCGTCGGGATGCTGTTCACGCCCGAGAGCCATGCCGCCGGGTTGCCTGCGCGGGTCTTGAAGGATGCGGCCAGGGAGGGGCGCACCGAAAAGACGGGTTGGCGTCTGGCCAAGCACGACCGGCGGGTGTGGACCCGGGCGATCATGGAAGCGATGCGTGACGAAGCGGGCGCCTTGACCGGCTATGCGTACATCGTCCGCGAGCTTCCCCGTCAGGCCGATGACACGCTCGGCAGCGACGAACAGCAGTTCCGCCTGCTCGTGCAGGGCGTGCGCGACTACGCCATCTACCTGCTCGACCCGGAGGGCCACGTGGCCAGCTGGAACGCCGGCGCCGAGCGCATCAAGGGGTACCGGGAGGACGAGGTGCTCGGCAAGCACTTCGGCCACTTCTATGCGGACGAGGATGCCAGCATGGGCCGGCCGGCACGCAACCTCGAGATCGCACTCAAGCAGGGCGTATACGAGGGGGAGGGCTGGCGCAAGCGCAAGGATGGCTCGCTGTTCTGGGCCCACGTGGTGATCGACCGGCTGACGGATGCCGACGGCAAGGTCGTCGGGTTCGCCAAGATCACCCGCGACGTGACCGAAAGGAAACGGGCGGAAGAGGAGCTGGCGCTCGCGCGCGAGGCGCTGTTCCAGTCGCAGAAGTCCGAGGCGATCGGCCAGCTCACCGGGGGCGTCGCGCACGACTTCAACAACCTGCTGATGGCGGTGATGGGCAACCTGGAGCTGCTGCGCAAATGGCTGCCGGACGCGCCGCGGCCGCAGGCGCTGCTCGACAATGCGGTGGCCGGCGCACAGCGTGGCGCCTCGCTCACCCAGCGCATGCTCGCCTTCGCCCGCCGGCAGGAGCTGCACCCGCGCCCGGTCAACGTGCCGTTGCTGGTGCACGGCATGGCCGACCTGCTGCGCCGCTCGCTCGGGCCGCAGATCCAGATCGGGACCAACTTTCCGCTCGAACTGCCGCCCGTGCTGATCGACCCGAACCAGCTGGAGCTGGCTTTGCTCAATCTGGCGGTGAACGGGCGTGACGCCATGCCGCACGGTGGGCGGCTGGAGATCGGCGCGCGCGGCGAGCGGGTGGCCGCCGATCATCCAACCTCGCTGACGCCGGGCGAGTACGTCTGCCTGTGGGTGGCCGACGAGGGCCACGGCATGGACGAGGAAACCATCAAGCGGGCCACCGAGCCGTTCTTCACCACCAAGGGCGTCGGCAAGGGCACCGGCCTGGGCCTGTCGATGGCCTTCGGGCTCGCCGAGCAGTCTGGCGGGCGCCTGCTGCTGCACAGCCGGGTGGGCAAGGGCACCACGGTGGAGATCTGGCTGCCGGTCGCGCCGGCGGCGAGCGTGGCGCCGGAGCAGGAGGCCCCGCAGGTCGAGGCCGAACCGCGTGCCAGCCGGCCGCTCACCCTGCTGGTGGTGGACGATGACGAACTGGTGCTCGCCAGCGCGGTGGCGATGGCCGAGGACATCGGTTACGTGGTGCACGACGCCAAGTCGGGCGAGGAGGCGCTGGCCTGCCTGGAACGGCACGGCGAGATCGGGCTGGTGATCACCGACCAGGCGATGCCTGGCATGACCGGCACGCGGCTGGCGACCATCCTGCGCGAACGCAAGCCCGGCCTGCCGATCGTGCTCGCATCCGGTTACGCGCAACTGCCCGAAGGTCCCGTGCCCGGCGTGGTCCGGCTGGGCAAGCCGTTCACCAAGCACGAGTTGCACCGCGCGATCGAGGAGGCGACCGCGCAGGTATCGCTCGTCGATGAGACCGGTTAGCCACGTGCGGGCGGCAACCATAGGCGTTTGCCATACATCGCCCGCGTTAAAGTCCACCCCGGCCCGAGGCAGAAGAGGTCGCCATGGAGCATCCCCCGGAACCGCCGTCGATGTCGGCTGCGGCCGTGCTGCCTTTTGGAAGCGAGGCGCGGCTGGAACTGGCGACGCGCGCGGCACGGCTGGGTATCTGGGACTGGGATCTGCTGCGCGACACCGTCGTCTATTCCCCGCGTGCACGGGAGATCTGCGGCCTGCCGCCGGGCGACCAACCGTTGCGGCTGGAGCAGCTCCAGGCGCTGGAACATCCCGATGACCGGCCCCGCACGCACGCCATGCTGCAGCGCGCGCTCGATCCTGCGATCCGCGAGCGCCAGCCCTACGAGTACCGCGTGATTCGTCCCGATGGCCAGGTGCGCTGGGTACGCGCGCACGGCGAGGCGCTGTTCGCGACGGTGGACGGGTGCGAGCGCGCCGTGCGTTACGTCGGCACGCTGCGCGACATCACCGAGGAGCAGCAGCTGCGCGAGGCACTGCAGGCCAGCGAGGCGCGGCTGCGTCTGGCGATCGATGCCGGACGCATGGCGGTGTGGGAGGCGGACCTGCGCAACGACACCCTGGTCGGCTCGCCCGAACTCAACCGGTTGCTCGGCTTTCCCGAGGATGCCTCGCCCACTGTGGAGGAGATCCGTGCCGGCTACCCGCCGGCCGAGCGTGCGCGGGTGCGCGGCCTGATCCAGCAAGCCGCGGCGCAGGGCGGGCGCTTCATCGAGACCGAGTTCCACTACAACCGCCGTGATGGCCGGGCGTGCTGTCTGCAGCTGCGCGCGGAGATCCACCTGGACCAGGGCCAAGCGGTGCGGGCGGTCGGCGTGCTGGTGGACGTCACCGACCGGCACCTCGCGGAAGAATCGCTGCGCGCCAGCGAGGCGCGGCTGAAGCTGGCGCAGCAGATCGCCGGGATCGGCGTGTGGGAGTGGGACCTGGCAACCGACGCGTTGGCCTGGTCGCCCGAAATGTATGCCCTGCTCGGACTGGACGCGGGGACCCCCGATCCGTGGCGCGCGTGGTGCGAAGCGATGCATCCGGAGGATCGCGCGCGCATCGAAACGGCGGGACGCGGGGCCGCCGCGGAACGGCGTGGAGTGGACCTCGAATTCCGCATCCTGCGCGACGGCGCGGTGCGCTGGATACGCGCACAGGGCACCACCATCGGCGGCAACGACGGGAGCGCGGCGCGCATGATCGGCGTGAGCCAGGACGTCACCGAGGCGCATCGCCAGCAGGAAGCGCTCGAATACCGCAACCGGGCCTTGCAGCAGGACATCGAGCGCAGCCGTCGCGAGCGCGAACGGATCTTCGAGCTCAGCCAGGAACTGTTCGCCGTCGCCGCCCTGGACGGCCGGCTCAAGGTGACCAATCCGGCCTGGACCCAGTTGCTCGGCTACGACGCCGAGGCGCTGCACGGGCGCTTCCTGGTCGAGCTGGTGCACATGGAGGAGCGGCGCGTGGTGCTGGAGGCCATCGGCGCGATGCGGCACGGCGCGCGCGTGCAGCGCTTCGAGGGGCGTCTGCGGCGCGCCGACGGCAACTGGCGCTGGGTGGCGTGGACAGCGGTGCCCGAGGGCGACCAGTTCTATGCCGTGGGCCGCGACATCACCGACCAGAAGCTCGCCGCCGGCGAACTGGAGGCGGCCAACCGCCAGTTGCGCCAGCAGATCGAGAGTCGCGAACGGGTCGAGGCGACCCTGCGGCAGATGCAGCGGCTGGAGGCGGTCGGCCAGCTGACATCGGGCGTGGCGCACGATTTCAACAACCTGCTCACCATCGTGCTGGGCAACCTGGACCTGCTCGAGCACGGCACCGACGATCCGAAGGTGACCCGCCGGCTGGAACTGATCCGCCAGGCAGCGCTACGCGGCGCCACGCTCACCTCGCAGCTGCTGGCCTTCTCGCGCCGCCAGCGGCTGGAACCGAAGGTGCTGGACCTCAACGAGACGGTGGAGGGCATGAGCGAACTGCTCCGCAGCACCATGGGCGGCAGGATCGCCCTCGCCACCCGCCTGCAGCCGGGGCTGTGGAGCGCGCTGGTCGACCCGACGCAGATCGAGCTGGTGATCCTCAACCTCGCCATCAACGCGCGCGACGCGATGCCCAGCGGCGGCAGCCTGACCATCGAGACGGCCAACCAGGCCCTGCACGAGGAGCCGCAGCAGCCGGGCGAGCCGAGGCCCGGAGACTACGTCGTGATCTCGGTGATCGACACCGGCTTGGGCATGGAGGAGAGCGTGCGTGCGCGGGCCTTCGAGCCGTTCTTCACCACCAAGGAAGTCGGCAAGGGCTCCGGCCTCGGCCTCGCCCAGGTGCTGGGTTTCGTGCAGCAGTCCGGCGGTGGCGTGCGCATCGAAAGCGCGCCGGGGCGGGGTACCACGGTACGCGTGTACCTGCCGCGCGCGCGGGTGGACGCCAGGCAGGGCCAGGCGGAGCGGGACGCACGTTCGACCGGGTCTCCCTATCCACAACGCCGGCTGGCGCTGCTGGTCGATGACGACAACGCGGTGCGCGACGTCACCGCCGCGCGCCTGCGCCAGCTGGGCTTCGAGGTGATGGAGGCCGGCTCGGGCGGGGCGGCGTTGGACCTGCTCGACCGGCTGCCGAAAGTGGACCTGCTGGTCGCCGATTTCGCGATGCCCGGCATGAACGGCGCGGAGGTGGCCCGGCAGGCCCGGCAGCGTCGGCCGGAGCTGCCGATCCTGTTCGTCACCGGCTATGCCGACCAATCGGCGCTGGCCGACGTGGGCGAGGAGCGGGTGGTGCAGAAGCCCTTCCGCAACAACGAGCTGGAACGCAAGGTGCGCGCCGCGATCGGCGTGTGAACGTCAGGACACTTCCGCGCTGTGGATGGCGTGCGACCAGCGCTGCAGGGTCTGGTACAGGCGTTCCTGCCGGGTCAGCACGCCCGGGTGGCAGCCACGCGGGCGGGTCTGCTCGATCGGTTCCCGACTGAGCGCGCGCCAGCGCTTGACCAGCTCGGCCGGTGCCGGGTGCGATTCGATCAGGGCCCGCAGCACCAGCGCCATGCTCTCGACTTCGTTCTTCAGGCCGTCCAGTTCATTGCCGACCTGGGTGAAGGACACGGGTCGGCTGCTCGCAATCTCCATGACGATCCCCTCGATGGGCTGGCGCCCCCGGCACCAGACCGGACCACCTTGCCGCTACCGCCGTGGTCGCTGCGTGCAGGGGCACGAAAAAGCCGCCTTGCGGCGGCTTCGTCGCGGTCCGGACCGAAAGCAATCACGCGGCGCGCGAGGCCTTCTTGCGATCGTTCTCGGTCAGGTGCTTCTTGCGCAGGCGGATCGCCTTGGGCGTCACCTCGACCAGTTCGTCGTCGTCGATGAAGTCCAGTGCCTGCTCCAGCGACATGCGGATCGGCGGGGTCAGCTGGATGCCGTCGTCCTTGCCGGCGGCACGCATGTTGGTCAGCTGCTTGGCGCGCAGGGCGTTGACGGTGAGGTCGTTGTCCTTGGCATGGATGCCCACCAGCTGGCCCTCGTACACCTGGTCGCCGTCGCCGACCAGCAGGCGGCCGCGCTCCTGCAGCATGTTGAGCGCGTAGGCCGGGGTCGGGCCGGTGCCGTTGGAGATCATGACGCCATTCGGGCGCTGTGCGATCTGGCCTTCTTCCTTCGGGCCATAGTGGTCGAACACGTGGAACAGCAGGCCCGAGCCCTGGGTCAGGGTCTTGAACTGGTTCTGGAAGCCGATCAGGCCGCGCGCCGGAATGATGTACTCCAGGCGCACGCGGCCCTTGCCGTCCGGCTCCATGTTCTTGAGCTGGCCCTTGCGCGTGCCAAGGCGCTCCATCACCGCGCCCTGGTGGGCTTCCTCCACGTCGACCACCAGCTGCTCGAACGGCTCCATCAGCTGGCCGTCGATTTCCTTGATGATCACCTCGGGACGCGAGACGGCCAGCTCGTAGCCCTCGCGGCGCATGTTCTCGATCAGCACCGACAGGTGCAGCTCGCCGCGGCCGGAGACCAGGAACTTGTCCGCGTCCGAGCCATCCTCCACGCGCAGCGCCACGTTGTGCACCTTCTCGCGGTCCAGGCGGTCGCGGATCTGGCGGCTGGTGAGGAACTTGCCGCCGGACATCTCCTTGTTGCCGGCGAACGGCGAGTTGTTGACCTGGAAGGTCATCGAGATGGTCGGTTCGTCCACGGTCAGCGCGGGCAGCGCCTCGGGCTTGTCGGGCGAGGTGACGGTGTCGGAGATGGTGAGCTCCGGGATCCCCGAGATGGCCACGATGTCGCCGGCCTCGGCGGTCTCCTGCTCGATGCGCTCCAGGCCCAGGAAGCCCAGCACCTGGCCGACCTTGCCCGAGCGCTTCTTGCCCTCGCGGTCGATCACGGTCACCGGCATGCCCTTCTTCAGCGTGCCGCGCTGGATGCGGCCGATGCCGATCACGCCGACGAAGCTGTTGTAGTCGAGCTGGCTGATGCGCATCTGGAACGCGCCGTCCGGATCGACCTCCGGCTTGGGCGCGTGCTTCATGATCGCCTCGTACAGCGGGACCATGTCACCCTCGCGGGCTTCGGGATCGAGGCTGGCGTAGCCGTTAAGCGCCGAAGCGTAGACGATCGGGAAATCCATCTGCTCCTCGGTGGCGCCCAGGCGGTCGAACAGGTCCCACACCTGCTCGACGACCCAGTCGGGGCGCGCGCCGGGGCGGTCGATCTTGTTCACCACCACGATCGGCTTGAAGCCCATCGCGAAGGCCTTCTGGGTGACGAAGCGCGTCTGCGGCATCGGGCCGTCCATCGCATCGACCAGCAGCAGCACCGAGTCGACCATCGACAGCACGCGCTCGACCTCGCCGCCGAAGTCGGCGTGGCCCGGGGTGTCGACGATGTTGATGCGGTTGCCGCGCCAGGTGATCGCGGTGTTCTTGGCCAGGATGGTGATGCCGCGCTCCTTTTCCTGGTCGTTGGAGTCCATCACGCGCTCGGCCAGCACCGTGCGTTCGGACAGGGTGCCGGACTGCTTCAGGAGCTGGTCGACGAGGGTGGTCTTGCCGTGGTCGACGTGGGCGACGATGGCGATGTTGCGCAGATTTTCGATGGACATGACACAGGTCCGGGCGGCGCTCGATAAGCCGCCACGTAAGTTTCGGAGGGGTTAACCCCGGGATTATACGGGGTCGGGCGGCAACTTGCCCGTGTCCCGTCTGAACGGCGTCGCCAGCGGCCGGACGTGCCGAAAGCCGCCTCCCCCGGCCGTCGGACCGGTAACGGCCCGGGCCCGGGCCACGCACAGCGAGGAACGGCGATGAACGGCATGCCACCCGTGGCCCCACCGAAGCCTGGCAAGCGGCGCTCGAGCAGCTCCGCGCCAGGGAGAAAGCCGCCACCCGCGCGCTCGACGCGCTGGCAGCCGAGCGCCGGCGCCTGCCGATAGTGCGCTTCGAAGGCACATACCGCTTCGAGGGGGCCGCCGGCGGGGCCGGCCTCGTCGATCTGTTCGAGGGCCGCCGGCAACTGGTGGTCTGCCACTTCATGCCGCCGGGCGAGGTAGCACCTGCACGCGCGCGACACCAGCCTGGCGCTGGTCACCCCGGCGCCCTACGCGCGGCTGGCCGCCTACCGCGAGCGCATGGGCTGGCGGGCGCCCTGGTACGCGGCGCTGGGGACGCGTTCAGCCAGGCCTGCGGCCTGGGCGGCGGCTTCGCCCTCAGCGTGTTCCTGCATGAAGGCGGGACGGTCTACCGCAGCGATTTCACCCGCGCCCGCCGCGTCGACCGCCTGCGCCTGGACTTCAACCTGCTGGACCTCACGCCCTGCGGCCGCCAGGAACGCTGGGAAGACTCGCCTCCCGGCTTGCCGCAGGGGGAGCCGTACCGCTGGTGGCGCCGACACGACGAGTACGCCCCACTTGACCTCCGCGCCGTGGGAGCGAGGCTGCTCGCGATGCTCCCGGCTTTGCCGTGCCTTGATGGAACGGCATCGCGAGCAGGCTCGCTCCTGCCGCGGCGGCCGTGGGGCCGGGCGTCCGGTGTCAGACCAGCCCAGTCAGCGCGTATGCGGCGATCACCACGAACACGGCCAGCGTCTTGATCACGGTGATCGCGAAGATGTCGCGGTAGGACTGGCGGTGGGTCAATCCGGTCACCGCCAGCAGGGTGATCACCGCGCCGTTGTGGGGCAGGGTGTCCATGCCGCCGGAGGCCATCGCGGCCACCCGGTGCAGCACTTCCATCGGGATCCCGGCCGCCTGCGCGTTGGCGACGAAGGTGTGCGCCATCGCCGCCAGCGCGATGCCCATGCCGCCCGAGGCCGAGCCGGTGATACCGGCCAGCGCGGTCACCGTCACCGCCTCGTTGACCAGCGGGTGCGGGATCGCATGCAGCGCGTCGGCCACCCGCTTGAAGCCGGGCAGGGCGGCGATCACCGCGCCGAAGCCGTACTCGGAGGCGGTGTTCATCGAGGCCAGCAGGGCGCCGCCCACGGCTGCCTTGCTGCCCTCGGCGAAGCGCCGCACGACCGGGCGCCAGGCGAAGGCGAGCACGCACAGGATGCCCGCAAGCAGGGCCCCCTCGACCGCCCAGATCGCCGCGAGCTTGGACACCTCCTGCACCACCGGCTGGGCCGGGCCCACCACGCTGGGCACGAACGAGGCGGTCGCGCCGTAGGCATGCGGAATCGTGTCGGTGAGCAGCTTGTTGGCCACCCCCACCAGCACCAGCGGCAGCAGCGCGACCAGCGGGTGGGCGAGCGTGCCGTGCTCGAACGGCGCCGGCTCGTTGAGCAGGTCGGTGCCGTAGCCTTCGCCCACGGCGGCGGCCTTGCGCCGGCGCGACTCCAGGTAGGCCAGGCCCACGGCGAGGATGAACACCGAGCCCAGCGTGCCCAGCCACGGCGCCGCCCACGCGGTGGTGCCGAAGAACGGCGTCGGGATGATGTTCTGGATCTGCGGCGTACCCGGCAGCGAGTCCATGGTGAAGGTGAACGCGCCCAGCGCGATGGTGCCGGGGATCAGCCGCTTGGGAATGCCGCTGGCGCGGAACAGCTCCGCCGCGAACGGGTACACCGCGAACACCACCACGAACAGCGACACGCCGCCGTAGGTCAGCAATGCGCAGACCAGCACGATCGAGAGGATCGCGCGGCTGCGCCCGACCAGCCCGATGGTCGCCGCGACGATCGCCTTGGAGAAGCCCGACAGTTCGGTCAGCTTGCCGAACACCGCGCCAAGCATGAACACCGGGAAGTAGAGCTTGAGGAAGCCGACCATCTTGTCCATGAACAGGCCGGTGAACATCGGCGCCACCAGCGCGGGGTCGGTGAGCAGCACCGCGCCCAGGGCGGCCAGGGGGGCGCACAGGATCACGCTGTAGCCGCGGTAGGCCGCCACCATCAGGAAGGCCAGCGCGGCCAGAACGATCAGGAATGCCATTGACGTCGTATCCCCTGCGACGCGTCCCGCGCCATGGATGCCGGACGAGTATCGGCAGCGCGCCGGCGCGCGGGCACTGTACGAAGGTACAAGTGCCGCGATGCCGGCCCGTGCCTAGGATCGCCTCATCACGAGCATCCATCGTCGATGGCTGCGTCCACGGGCAACCCTCGCCGGTTGCGTCAAAGGGAAGGGGGAGTCATGCAACGCACGCATCTGAGTCTGGCCATCGGCCTGGTGTTCGGTATGGCCTTCGCCCTGCCCGCGCTGGCGCAGTCGTCGGCCGACACGCCGGGGCAGAACGCCGCCACGCCGGCCAACGCCAAGCAGCTGGAAAAGGTGACGGTGACCGCGCGCAAGCGCGAGGAGACCCTGCAGGACGTGCCGATCGCGGTGACCGCCTTCACCGCGCAGTCGCTGGAAAAGCAGAACGTGCAGAACCTGGCCGACCTGCAGGGCAAGGTGCCGTCGCTGCAGATCTATGCCGCGCGCGGCTCCAACACCACGCTTACGGCGTACATCCGCGGCGTCGGCCAGGCCGACCCGACCTGGGGCTTCGATCCGGGCGTAGGCATCTACCTCGACGACGTCTACCTCGCCCGCCCGCAGGGCGCGGTGCTGGACGTGTTCGACGTCAGCCGGATCGAGGTGCTGCGCGGCCCGCAGGGCACGCTGTACGGCAAGAACACCATCGGTGGCGCGATCAAGTACGTCTCCGCCCCGCTGCCGGTGAAGAGCGAAGGCTCGGTGGAAGTGACCGCCGGCACGCACGGCGAGAAGGACGTCAAGGCCAGCCTGGGCGGCGCCAGCGCCGACCAGGTGTGGCGCGGGCGCATCGCCTACGCCAGCGGCCACAACGACGGCTTCGGCAAGAACGTCCTCACCGGCAGCCGCAACGGCAACAAGAACACCAATGCCGCGCGCGCGACGGTGGGCTTCTTCCCGTCCAACACGTTCAGCATGCAGCTGTCGGTGGACGGCGTGCGCGACAACTCCAACCCGCGTGGCGCCAAGATGCTCACGGTGAACAAGCTCGATCCGGCCTACCAGCCGCTGGCCAGCGACTTCGACACGCGCAGCGGTTTCCCGCAGCTCAACCACACCAAGCTCTACGGCTCGGCGCTGACGATGAACTGGATGGCGAGTGCCGACTGGTCGTTGAAGTCGGTCACCGCCGTGCGCGGCTCCTCCACCGACACCAACATCGACTTCGACACGCTGCCTGAAAAGATCGCGGACGTGAACGCGGTCTACACCGACCACCAGTTCAGCCAGGAATTGCAGGCCAACTACGACGCCGGCGGCAGCCTGCACGGCGTGTTCGGCGTGTACTACTTCGACGGCAGCGCCAACGGCCACATCCACAACATCTTCCTGGGCTCGCCGCCGTATTCCACGCTGGGCCTGACCCAGTACGGCGGCACCGGCGGCAGCATGGGCACCAAGAGCTGGGCCGGCTACGGCGACTTCACCTGGGACATCAGTCCCGACTGGAGCCTGGACGTCGGCCTGCGCTATACCCACGAGACCAAGACCGCGCTGATCCAGAACTACGGCTACTCGGACGACACCTTCACCACCCCGATCGCCACGCTGGCCGACTTCAGCGGCTCGCACGCCACCGACAACGTCTCGCCCAAAGTCTCGCTGGACTGGAGCGTGAGCGAGCAGGTGAAGCTGTACGCCAGCTACTCCGAGGGCTTCCATTCGGGCGGCTACAACATCCGCGCCAACTGCGTGGCGATCCCCAGCTCGTGCCGCCCGATCGAGGACGAGAAGGTGCAGTCCTACGAAGTGGGCAGCAAGATGACCTTCTTCGACGACCGCCTGATGATGAACACGGCGGCCTTCCACAACGTGTACTCGGACATTCAGTTGTCGGTGTTCAGCTCCTACACGCTGCCCAACGGCAGCCAGGGCTTCTTCGGTGACTTCACCAACGCCGGCAAGGGCCACATCGACGGCCTGGAGGAGGAGTTCGCCTGGAAACCGTCGGAGAACTGGACCTTCAGCGGCAACGTGGCCTGGCTGCACACCAAGTACACCGAGTACATGAGCGGCGGCGTCAACATCGCCGACCGGCAGAAGTTCACCAATGCACCCAAGTGGTCCGGCGGGCTGTCGCTGGAGAACACCACGCCGCTGTCCGACGGCGGCAGCATCACCGCGCGGGTGAACTACACCTACCAGTCGATGGTGTATCCGGAGACCACGCTCTCGCCGCTGATCGCGCAGCCGGCCTACGGCCTGTGGAACGCCGGCGTGATCTGGCAGATCGACCAGCCCTGGTCGCTCAGCCTGCAGGGCACCAATCTGGCCAACAAGTCCTACCGCACCACCGGCTACAACGTGGGTGCGCTGGGCATCTACACGGGCTTCTACGGTGCGCCGCGGATGGTCACGCTGAGCGTGAAGTACCAGTTCTGAGCGGCGAGCGGCCGGGAGGGCCGGGGGCCACTCCCCGTCCCTGGTGCCTCCCGGGCTGCAGGCCGCCCTCAGGCATCATCCGCACCGCGCGCGACCGTCCCCGGATCGCACGCGATGCGTTCCCGCAGGACAACGTCCGGAGAGCTCCATGCGCAAGACCCTCGGCCTGCTCGCCGTCCTCCTCGCGAGCCTCGCCCACGCCGGCGACGCCCCGCCGCTCCCCAGGCTGAAGCTCGACCCCGCGCGGGTCGGGGTGGCGGGGCTTTCCTCGGGCGCCTACATGGCGACGCAGGCGCAGATCGCCTACCCGGAGATCTTCCACGGCGCGGCCATCGTCGCGGGCGGCCCGTACGGCTGCGCCGGCGGGCAACTCGCCACGGCGCTGGGCAGCTGCATGAAGGGCGTGCCGGCGCCGGACATCGATGCGCTGGTCGCCCGTGCCCGCAAGCTGTCGGCCGCCGGAAGCATCGGCCCGCTGGCCGGCCTCGCCGGGGCGCGCGTCTACCTGCTGCACGGCAAGGACGACGCACTGGTCGCGCCCGCCGTGGCCGAGGCCGGCGCGCGCTTCTATGAAAAGCTGCGCGACAGTGACCCGCGCCTGAAGGGCATGCGGGTGCGCGACGACGGCCAGCGCGCCTTCGCGCACAACCTGCCGGTGGCGCAGGCGGGCGAGGACTGCGGCAAGTCGGTGGCGCCGTTCCTGGGCCACTGCGGCTTCGACGCGGCGGGCGCCATCTTCGCGGAACTGTTCGGCAAGCCGGCGCATCCCGTGTCCACGCCGCGCGGCGCACTGCGCACCTTCGACCAGGACGCGCTGCGCCGCGACGGCAAGGACGCTTTCCTCGCCGGCGAAGGCTACCTGTACCTGCCGCCATCCTGCGCCGCCGGCAAGCCCTGCGGGCTGCTGGTCGCACTGCACGGTTGCAAGCAGAACGTCGACGCGGTCGGCGAGGCCTTCGTGCGCGATGCCGGCTTCAACCGCTGGGCCGACGCCTACGACGTGGCGGTGCTGTACCCTCAGACGCGCGCGAGCTTCGCGCCCTTGAATCCGCAGGCATGCTGGGACTGGTGGGGATACTCCGGAGCCGACTACGACACGCGCCAGGGCGTGCAGGTGCGCTGGCTGGTCGATGCCGTGCGCGCGTTGGGTCTTCCATCAGGCCGATGATCTGCTCGGCGCCCTCTGCCCGTCGGGGAGAGGGCGCACATCGCGCGGCGTAACTTGATGCCCGGCCCCACCCTGATCGCCCTCGCCGCCGCCTGCTGGCTGGGCCTGCTGTTCGGCGTCGCGCTGCTCGGCGAGCGCCGTCCGCGGCTGTTCGAGAAGCGCTGGGCGATCGTCTACGCGCTGTCGCTGGCGATCCACTGCACCTCGTGGACCTTCTACGGCACGGTGACCCAGGCCAGCCGCTCGGGCTGGTGGCTGCCGCCCACCTTCGTCGGGGCGATCCTGATGTACCTGCTGGCGGTCGGCGTGCTGCGCCGGCTGGTGGAACTGGCGCGCGAGTACAACGCAGGCTCGCTGGCCGACCTGATCGCGGTGCGACTCGGACGGCACTCGGGACTGGCGGCGCTGGTCACGCTGGTGGTGGTGATCGGCATCGTTCCCTACATCGCCCTGCAGCTGAAGGCGGTGGCGATGAGCTACATGCTGCTCAGCCACGGCCAGCTGGCCGAATCGGAACCCTGGCAGGACAGCGCGCTCTACATCGCGCTGCTGATGGCGCTGTTCGCCATGCTGTTCGGCACCCGCCGCGCCTCGACCACCGCGCACAACCGCGGGCTGGTGCTGGCGATGGCGTTCGAGTCGCTGTTCAAGCTCTGCGCCATGCTGGCGCTGGGCTCGCTGCTGTTCGCGCCGCTGCCGGCCGGCCTGCCGCCTGCGCCGGCCGTGCCGCACGAGAGCAGCGGCTTCCCGGCGCTGATCCTGCTCGGCGCGCTGGCGATGTTCACCCTGCCGCACCAGTTCCATGCCGGGGTGGTGGAGTGCCGCGACGGCGATCACCTGCGCACCGCGCGCTGGCTGTTCCCGCTGTACATGGCGCTGATCGCGCTGCCGATCCTGCCGCTGGCACGATTGGGCGACGCCTGGCTGGGACCCAGCGGCGTGCCCTCCGATCTCTACGTGCTGGCCTTGCCGCTGGCCCGCGAGCAGCACGGCCTGGCGCTGGTGGCGTTCCTCGGCGGCCTGAGCGCGGCCACCAGCATGGTGGTGGTGGCCACGCTGGCGCTGAGCCTGATGGTGGTCAACCATTTCATCGCCCCGCTGCGGGTGCGCGCCGGCTGGGGCCGCGACGAGCGCGGCGACCTGCGCGGCGAAGTGATCAACCAGCGCCGCCTGGCGATCGTCGTGTTGATCCTGCTGGCCTGGGGTTACAGCCGCGTGCTGGCCAGCCACGAGGCGCTGGCCGATATCGGCGCGATTTCGTTTTCCGCCCTGGCCGGGCTGGCGCCGGCGCTGCTCGCCGCGGTGTACCGGCCGCAGCTGGGGTCGCGCGCGGTCGCCGCGGGCCTGGCCTGCGGCACGCTGGTCTGGCTCTACGTGGTGCTGCCCACGCTGTGGCCGTCGCTTCCCGCAGGCCTGCTGCACGGTCCGTTCGGCGTCGCCTGGCTGTCGCCCGGACAGCTGCTGGGGCTGGGCGACTGGAGCCAGCTCGGGCGCGCGGTGACCACGAGCCTGGCGGCGAACGTGGCGTCGATGTGGCTGGTGGCGCAGTCGCGCTACGGCCAGGCCGCGCACGCCACCGGCGTGGGTGACGTCGGGGTGGCCGAGCTGCGCGCGCTCGCCGAGCGCTTCCTGCCGCCCGAGCGTGTGGCGCACCTGTTCGCCGCCGCGCCGGCGCAGGGTGCGGCCGGCCACGTGCGCGTCGATTCCGTCGAACACGAGCTGGCCGCAGTGATCGGTGCGGCCTCCGCGCGGCTGCTGCTGGAGGTGGTGCACCGCGAGGGCCGTGCGCAGCTGGATACGGTGGCGGCCATCGTCGGCGAGGCGACCCTGGACCTGCGCTTCAACCAGCGCGTGCTCGAGGCGGCGCTGGAGAACATGAGCCAGGGCATCTGCGTGGTGGACGCGGAGCTGCGCGTGGTGGCCTGGAACCGCCGCTACGCGCAGCTGTTCCAGTACCCGGAGGGGCTGCTGCAGGTCGGCCGCCCGGTCGCCGACCTCACCCGCTTCGTGATCGGCGAAGGGCTGATCGGCGAGGGCGACGTGGAGACGCGCGTGCAGCGCCGGCTCGTCCACATGCGCGCCGGCACGCGGCACCTGTCCGAGCGGCGCTTCCCGGACGGCACCATCGTGGAGATCCGCGGCAATCCCATGCCCGGCGGCGGCTTCGTCGCCACCTTCACCGACGTCACCGCGTTCCGCCAGGCGGAGGCGGCGCTGAAGAAGGCCAACGAGACGCTGGAACTGCGCGTGGAGGAACGCACCCGCGCGCTTGCCGCGGCGAGCGCCGAGGCACAGCGCGCCAACGAGGCGAAGAGCCGTTTCCTTGCCGCCGTCACCCACGACCTGATGCAGCCGCTGCACGCGGCGCAGCTGTTCGCGCACACGCTGACCGAACAGGGTGCCGACCCGGCCACCGCCGGCAACCTCAACGGCGCCCTGGCCGCCACCGAGGGCCTGCTCGCCGGCCTGCTGGACATCGCGCGGCTGGAGGGCGGCCGCCTGCAGCCGAGGCCGCGCGCCTTCGCACTGGCCGAGGTGCTCGATCCGCTGGCGGCCGAGTTCGGCGCGATCGCGCAGGACCGGGGCATCCGGCTGGACGTGGTCGGCACCCGCGCCTGGGCGCACTCGGACCCGCAGCTGTTGCGCCGCGTGCTGCAGAACTTCCTCTCCAACGCGCTGCGTTACGCCGAGCGCGGGCGCGTGCTGCTGGGCGTGCGCCGTGACGGCGCGCAGCTGCGCGTGGAGGTATGGGACACCGGGCCGGGCATCGCGCCGGACGAGCGCGCCACGATCTTCCAGGAGTTCCACCGTGGCCGCGCCGCGGGCGGGCAGGGGCTCGGGTTGGGCCTGGCGATCGCGCAGCGGATGGCCGGCCTGCTCGGACACCCGCTCGGCCTGCGCTCGTGGCCCGGCCGCGGCAGCGTGTTCGACCTGCGCGTGCCGCTGGCGCAGGCCCCGCGCCGGGCGCCTGCGGCCGCCGCGGCCGCACCCATGGCGCTGCCGGTGGGCCGCGCGCTGGTGCTCGACAACGAGCCGGCCGCCCTGGCCGCGCTGAGTGCGCTGCTCGGCAGCTGGGGCTGGCAGGTGCACGCGGCCCGCGACGTGGCGCAGGCGCTCGCGGTGCCGTGGCAGCCGGACCTGCACATCCTCGACTACCACCTGGATGCCGGCCGCACCGGCTGGGACGTGTGGCGGGAACTGAGCGGGCGCCACCCGCAGGTGCCCACGGTGATGCTCACCGCGGACCGCGACGGCGAGCTGCGCCAGCGCCTGCTCGATGCCGGCATCGGCGTGCTCTACAAGCCGCTCAAGCCGCTCGCGCTGCGCCAGTTGCTGCAGCGGGTGACGGCGGCCGTGCGCGCATGAGGCAGCGGCCCGGCCTCAGGCGGCAACGATCGTGTCGAGCAGCCAACGCAGGCCGGCGTCGGCGTCGCCGGAGGCCTTCAACAACGCGCTGACCTGGTGCGAGGGCGTGGGGAACGGCAGCGGGCTGATGGCCAGACCCAGGTCCCGGCGCCACAGCCGCGCGACGTAATCGGGCGTGGTGACCAGCGCGGGCACCTGGCGCACGATGAGCGGGTGCGTGGCGAAATGCGGATTGGCGAAGATCACGCGGCGGCGGTGGCCGCGCGCGGCCAGCGCTTCGTCGATGAAGCCTTCGAGCTCGCCTTTGAACGAGGTGAGCAGGTGTGGGTGGCGCAGGTATTCGCGCAGGCTCAGCTTCGGGCGCCGCGGCTTGATCAGGCGCGGGTTGTACAGGCACACAAAGCGCCACTCGAACAACGCCTGCCGACGCAGCCAGCGTGGGCCATCGTCGAATACGCCCAGCGCCAGTTCGATCTCGTTGCGTTCCAGCATGGCCGCGGCGCGATGGCGGTCCGTGTCCAGGGTGACCAGGCGTACGCCCGGTGCGGTGTGTGCAAGGCGTTGCATCAGCCCGGGGAAAAGGGCCGCACCCACGGCCTCGCTGACGCCGATGCGGAAGACCCGCTCGGATGCCACCGGCTCGAACGGCTGGCCGGCCGCCAGCGCTTCCTGCACGCCCTGCAGCAGGGCCTCGATCCGCCCCGCCAGCGCGAGCGCACGCGGTGTGGGTTCCATGCCGGCGCGGCCGCGCACGAACAGCGGATCGCCGAACGCCTCGCGCAGCCGCTTGAGCGCGCCGCTCACCGCCGGCTGGCCGAGGAACAGCCGCGCTGCGGCGCGGGTGACGTGCCGTTCCTGCATCAGGACATGGAAGACCAGCAGCAGGTTGAGGTCGAGCCGGCGAAGATCACGCTCAATGATGATGGACATGGCGAGAAACGATTTGAGTGATGGAGACCCAGCATGCACGATGCCGCGCATCGCCGCACAGCGGCACATGCAGGAATCGGGTCATGAACGAAGCGGGCAACAGGGTGGTGGTGCTGGGCGGTTCGTCCGGCTTGGGGCTGGCCAGCGTGCGCATGCTGGCCGGGGCCGGACATGCCGTGGTGGCCACGGGCCGCGATCCGGCGAAGCTGGCCCAGGCGCTGGCGCCGTTGCGAGGCGACGTGCGGGGTGTAGCGTTCGACGCGGCGGACCGCGCGCAGCTCGACGCCTTCTTCGCGCGGCTCGGGCCATTCGATCACCTGGTGATCGCGCTGAGCGGCGGTGAGGGTGCCGGCATGTTCCGCGAGCTGGACATCGCCGCGCTGCGACGCGGCTTCGCGGCCAAGTTCTGGCCGCACGTGGAGGCGGCGCAGGCGGCTTTGCCGGCGCTGCGTCCCGGCGGCAGCATCACCTTCGTCACGGCGATTTCCGCGCGCGTCGCCAACCCCGGCACCGCCGGCCTGGCCGCGATCAATGCCGCGATCGAGGCGATGGTGCCGGTGCTGGCGCGCGAGCTGGCCCCGATCCGGGTCAACGCGGTCTCGCCGGGCGTGGTCGATACGCCCTGGTGGGACGGCCTCGATCCGCAGGTGAAGGAAGCGGTGTTCCGCCGGCAGGCAGCGGTGCTGCCGGTCGGCCGGGTGGGGCGGCCGGACGAGGTCGCGCAGGCGATCGCGTTCCTGGTCGGCAACGGCTTCACGACCGGCACCGTGATCGAGTGCGACGGCGGCCTGCACCTGGGGATGCTCTGAACGACCGGCGCCGGCGTCGCGGCCGGTTGGCGCGCCCGGTCCCCGAGGACGACGGCGCTAGAGCGAGCGCGCCGGCTCGCCCAGGTCCAGCGAACGCAGCAGCAACCCGGCCTGCGTGCGGTTGCGCACGCCGAGCTTCTCGAAGATCGCGGTGACGTGCGCCTTGACGGTGCGCTCCTGGATCGCCAGCCGATCGGCGATCTGCTTGTTGAGCAGGCCTTCACCGATCAGCGCGAGCACGCGGTACTGCTGCTCGGTGAGCCGGGCCAGGCGGCCGGCCAGGTCGGCGTCCTGCGGGTCCGGCGTCAGGGCGGCCACCGCCGCGGCGAGTTCCGGGGGCAGCCAGGTGCCGCAGTCGAGCACGCTGCGGATCGCCTCGCTGATCTGCGCCGGACTGGCGCTCTTGGGGATGAAGCCGGCGGCGCCGTGGTCGAGCACGCGGCGCACCGTGCGCGGCTCGTCGTGCGCCGAGATCACCAGCACCGCCACGCCAGGGTGCTGCCCGCGCAGCGCGGCCAGGCCGGAAAGCCCCTGGCTGCCGGGCATGTGCAGGTCGAGCAGCACCAGATCGGTGTCCGCCGCCTCCAGGGTGCCCAGCACGCCGGCGAAATCCGCCGCCTCGCGCACCTGCGCGTCGGGCACGCAGGCGGTCGCAGCCTGGCGCAGGGCGGTGCGGAACAGCGGGTGGTCGTCGGCGATCAGCAGCGAGGGCATGCGGGCAAAAGTAGCGGGCGCGTGTCGTCGCGTCGAGTTCACGTGCGGTGCTCCCGACGGCAGGTCGCGCGAAGGGCAGGGCTGGACCTTCGTACGATGGCGGGCAGGCGCCTGCTTGCTAAGGTGAGGGAATGAACGCCTTCCTCAAGCGCCTGATCCCGTGGCTGGTGCCGGCCCTCGCCGGATGCGCCGGCGCGGCCGTGGAGCCTGCCATGCCTTCCCTCGATTTCGTTCCGGGCGAGGTGCGCGTCACCGAGCACCGTGGCGCCGACGACCTGCTGAGCGCGGGCCTGGGCCTGGCCGGGTTGGCCGGTGCCCCGGTGCCGTTCGCCGATCCCGCCCACCCGACCGCCGACGAGCTGCGTCGCCGCGCGATCCAGTCGAGCTGGAAGGGCATCGCCGACCTCGGTCCGCTGGGCGGCTACGGCCAGGTCTACGGCGGCGTGCCCGCAGTGCCGGGGCGCGAGTACCAGGCATTCGCGTGGATTGCCGGCGCGCACCAGCCGCACCGGGTGCTCCTGCAGGCGCCGGACGGCTTCGATCGCGCCCGGCGCTGTCTGGTGGTCACCGCCTCCTCCGGCTCCCGCGGCATCTACGGCGCGATCGCGCTGGCCGGCGCCTGGGGCCTGCCCAGGGGCTGCGCGGTGGCCTACACCGACAAGGGCGCCGGCAGCGGCTTCTTCGATTACGCCGACGACAGCGGCGTAGCGCTGGACGGCCGCCGCGCGCGACGCGGCGAGGCGCCACTCGAATTCACCCCGCCGCCGTTGCCGCCCGACGCGGGCATCGCAGTCAAGCACATGCACTCGGGCGACGATCCGGAAGCGGACTGGGGCCGGCACGTGCTGCAGGCCGCGCGCTTCGGCCTGGCGATGCTCGATCGCGCCTACCCCGACCAGGCGCCGTTCACGCCGCAGAACACGCGCATCATCGCCACCGGGCTGTCCAACGGCGGCGGCGCTGTGCTGCAGGCGGCCGGGCTCGACGAGGAGGGCCTGCTCGACGGCGTGGTCGCGCTGGAACCGAACGTGCAGCTGGCGGGGCAGGGGCGCCAGCTGTACGACTACGTCACCGAGGCGGCGATCTGGCTGCCCTGCGCCCTGAGTGCGGAACGTTTCGACGCGGTGCCGTTCGCCCGCGCGCCAACGGCCACGCATTGGCCGCAGCGCTGCGCCAGCCTGCACGCGCGCGGCCTGCTCGCGGGCAGCACGCCCCGGGCCCAGGCGGAGGAAGCCTACGCGCGGCTGCGCGCCGCCGGCTGGAGCGACGCCGCGATGCAGGTGGCCGCCACCTCCACCGCGTTCGACCTGTGGCGTGCGGTCGCCGCCGGCTACGCCTCCGCCTATCTGCGTCGCGGCACGCGCGACATGCCCTGCGGCTTTCGCTACGCCGCGACCGGCCAGGACGGCCGGCCCGCGCTGGCGGACGCCGCCGTGCGCGCCGCCTGGTGGTCGGACAGCGCCGGCATCCCCCCAGGCAACGGCGTCGGCCTGTACGGCGGCACCGGCGCCGGCGCCGATCCGACGCTCGCCGGCGAGCTGTGCCTGCGCGCACTGTGGGAGGGCAGCGACGCCGACGCCCGCGCCCTGCACGCCGGCATCGACGCCACCGCCGCGCGCCTGCCGCGTGCCGACCTGCCGCTGTGGGTGGTGCACGGCGCTGACGACGGCCTGTTGCCGACCGCCTTCACCTCCGAACCCTATATCGCCTGGCTGCGCGCCGCGGGGCGCCGCCCGCTGTACTGGAAGGTGCCGCACGCGCAGCACTTCGACGCCTTCCTGCCGCTGCCGGGCTTCGGCGAACGCCACCTGCCGCTGCTGCCCTACGGTTACGCCGCGCTGGACCGGCTGTGGGACCATCTCTACTGCGACGCGCCGTGGCCCGCCGCGGTGGCCGCGCCGGAGGGCCGCCCGCGCGGTGCGCACGCGCTCACCCGCGCCGCGCTCGGCCTGCCCTGAGCATCCGCGACCGCTTGTGCGTGGACGGCGCAGCACGCATAGTCGGCCGCCCAGCTGTCGACTGCAGGACGCGCCATGCGGGTACGCCTGGAAGATGTGGCTCGTGCCGCGGGGGTCTCGCCCAAGACCGTCTCGCGCGTGCTCAATGACGAGGCCAACGTGCGTGGTCCCACGCGCGAGAAGGTGCTCGCCGCGATGGCGGCGATGGATTATCGCCCGCACCTGCCGGCGCGCAGCCTGGCCAGCAACCGCTCCTTCCTGATCGCGACGCTGTACGACAACCCTTCGTCCAACTACCTGGCGGAGATCCAGGCCGGCGTACTGGAGGCCTGCGACCTGCACCACTACAGCATGATGGTGCGGCCGCTGCAGGTGCAGTCGGACGACTTCGTCGAGCGGGTCGACCGGCTGATCCTGCACCACCACCCCGACGGCATGGTGCTGACGCCGCCGATCACCGACCACGCCGGGCTGCTGCAGCGCCTGCGCGAGCGACGGGTGCCGTATGCCTGCGTCTCGCCGATCGAGCGCGACGGCCGCATCGGCGTGTTCATCGACGAGCCCGAGGCGGCGCGGCGCATCGTGGCGCACTTGGTCGCGCTCGGCCACCGGCGGATCGCGCACGTGATCGGCCACCCGGCCCACGGCGCCAGCCAGTGGCGGTTGAGCGGCTACCGCCGGGCGCTCGACGACGCGGGCCTGCCGCGCGATCCCGGGCTGGAGGTGGAGGGCGACTTCTCCTTCGGCGCGGGGGTGGCCGCGGCACGGCGACTGTTCTCGCTGCCGCGCGGGCAGGGGCCCACCGCCGTGTTCGCCGCCAACGACGACATGGCGGCGGGCGTGATCTGGGCCGCCGGCGAGCACGGCCTGGCGGTGCCGCGCGACGTCTCGGTCTGCGGCTTCGACGACACCCCGATCGCGCGCCAGATCTGGCCCACGCTGACCACCATCCACCAGCCCAGCCGCGAGATGGGGCGCATCGCCGCCCTGCAGCTGCTGGACAGCCTTCGCCGGCGCGGGGCGGGGGCGATGGTGCAGGCGCCCTTCTCGCTGCAATTGCGCGAATCCACCGGCCCGGCGGCGGCCTGAACGGAGGCCGGTCCGGCCGTGCCGCGGGTGATGTTGCACGGCAAATTGACAGCGCTGTCACACCAAGGCAAGTATGTGCCGGCCTGTGGCGACATGCCGCAGGTGCAAGGGTGAAGTAGGGCACACAACAGCGAAACGGCGAAGCTGCCGTCGGCAGCTCACGCCGTCGTACATCCGATACGAACCTGATGCGGGGAGCGAAGCTGATGAACAAGCATGTGCGACTGGCCTTATCCGCGGCGATTGCCGCCTGCCTGATGCCCGGCCTCGCGCTGGCGCAGAACACCGACGACCAGGCGCAGGACACCGCGCCGCAAGCCAACAGCAGGGCGCAGACCAAACCCGGCCCCGCCGGCGTGAAGAACCTCCAGCAGGTGGTGGTCACCGGCAACACCGCCACCGGCGGCCTGCGCAAGATCGACACCAGCTACACGGTGACCACGGCCGACGCGGAGCAGATCCGCATGGCCAACCCCAAGAGCACGGCCGATCTGCTGAAGATCGCGCCCGGCCTTTGGCCCGAGTCCACCGGCGGCCAGACCGGCGCCAACATCGAGATCGCCGGCTTCCCGGGCGGCGGCGACGCGCCGTACTTCAGCACGCAGCTGATGGGTTCGCCCCTGTACGGCATGCCGACCCTCTCGTTCTTCGAAACCACCTCGATCTTCCGTCTGGACGACACCGTCGACCGCACCGAAATCGTGCAGGGTGGCCCCTCGGTGGTGTTCGGCGACGGCCAGATCGGCGCGACCGCCAACTTCATCCTCAAGCAGGGCACCGAAGTGCCGTCCGGCAGCATCGGCGTCACCTACGGCAACGAGAACCTCAAGCGCGTCGACGGCTTCTTCGGCTTCCCGGTCGCGAAGGACTGGTACGGCAGCGTGGGCGGCTTCTACCGCGACTCGCAGGGCGTGCGCGATCCGCAGTTCGCGGCGGACAAGGGCGGCCAGCTCACCGGCACGCTGACCCACGACAGCGACAACGGCACGATGACGCTGTACGCGCGCTACCTCAACGACCGCAACCAGTTCATCACGCCGATCCCGCTGATCCAGACCGGCACGGACGACTTCCACGCCTATCCCGGCTTCGATCCGCTGACCGACACCTACAACAGCAAGTACATCCAGCACGTGTTCCTGCCCGGCTATCCGGGCGGCGGCCGCGACGCCAACCTGGCCAACGGCCGCGGCGCGAAGTTCGGCTTCTTCGGCGGCAACTTCGACTACGACCTGGGCAACGGCTGGAACCTGTCGAACAAGTTCCTGATCGACGGCGGCGACGTCGACACCAACGCGCTGTTCTCCGGCACCAACCCGGGCAGCCTGAACGACATGCTCTACACCGACGAGAGCGCGATCGGCGCGTTCAACCTGGTGCCCGGCACCGCCACCGCCACCTACGTGGGCGGCGGCGCGGTGGACCCGAACCAGAGCGTGATCCACCAGGGCTGGTGGTTCATCCACAAGAACCTCAAGAACATCAACAACGACTTCCGCCTGAGCAAGGAGATCTTCGAGGGCAACACCCTCACCGCCGGCCTGTACCTGGCGCATTACGAGATGGACGACGAGTGGGCGCTGGGCAACCAGATGCTGATGACCAACACGCCCAACGCGCGGCCGATCACGGTCACCTACGTGGGCCCCAACGGCGTCAACTACCTGACCGACAACCAGGGCTTCCTCGACTACGGCGGCTACAACATCACCGAGCACGGCAACGCCAACAACAAGGCGTTCTACCTGTCCGACATCTGGCGCATCGGCAAGTGGCTGATCGACCTGTCCGGCCGCGTGGAGAACCAGAACGCGACCAACGACGTGTGCAACCTCACCAACGTCGACCTGGACGGCAATCCCAACACGCTCTACAACAACAGCGTTCCGGTGTGCAACGGCACCTTCGCGCACACCCGCTACGACAAGACCCACCCGTCGTGGACCCTCGGCGTGAACTACGAGCTCGCCGACAACATGAGCGTGTACTTCCGCGCCAACCGCGGTGCGCACTTCCCGGACTTCGACAACGGCATCCGCGGCAACACCACGGGCAACACCGCGCCGGTGCAGAAGATCCAGAACTTCGAAGGCGGCTTCAAGTACCAGAGCCAGCAGTTCTACGCGGACATCAGCGTCTACCACCGCCAGTTCATCGGTCTGCTGTACCAGCCGACGGACGCAGCCGGCGTGCCGAACGGCCCGCAGAGCACCTACGGCTCCGACTCCAAGGGCGTGAACCTCAACACCGCCTGGAGCCCGATCGAGAACCTGAAGTTCCAGCTGATCGGCAACTACCTGGACGGCCATTACTCGCACAACCGTTCCTGCCTGCCGTACACCAACCCGGTCGCCGGCAACGGCTGCGCGTTCATCAACGGCGTGCAGCTGCAGCGCCAGCCGAAGGTACGCTACATGTTCACGCCCAGCTACCGCATGCCGTTCGGCTGGGGTGACGTGCTCGCCTTCGTGACCTTCACCCACGTGGGTGCGCACACGCAGGACATCTCCGGCCTGCAGCAGCTGGGCAGCTACCACACCTGGGACTTCGGCATCGTGGCCAACGTGCAGCAGCACTGGCAGCTGCGCCTGCAGGGCACCAACGTGACCAACGAGCTGGGCCTGACCGAAAGCAACTCGCGCATCTTCGGTTCGGCCGCCGGCACCAACGGCGTGATCCTGGCCCGCCCGCTGGAGGGCCGCGAGGTCAACTTCCAGGTCAAGTACCTGTTCTGATCGACCCCGGATCGCCTGCGTCCGCCCTCCGTGGCGGGCGCAGGCGCTTTTTTCGATCTTCGACGGAGGCGCGATGAAGCCAGGTCGTCTGCTTGCCTTTCTGCTGCTGGTCGCGGCCGGTCCCCTCCACGCCGCCACCGACCCCAGCTTCCTCTTCACCGCCAAGGCCAGCGACTTCGGCCGCTACTTTCCGAGCTACCTAGCCAACGGCTACTTCTCGACCATGACCTCGCCGCGCGGTACCGAGCCGGCGCCGGCCTACATGGTCGCCTTCATGGACTACAAGCCGGGGGACATCTCGCGTCCTGCGATGATCCCGGGCTGGAGCGAGATCGACTACAACCCGGGCGGCGGCTGGCTCAACCGCACCCGGCTGGACGCGGGCATCTTCCAGGACTACGCGCAGACGCTGGACATGCATGGCGCCACGCTCACCACCCGCTACCGCTTCGCCTACGCCAACAAGGCCAGCGACGTCGAGGTGACCAGCTTCGTCAGCCAGGCCGCGCCGCACCTGGCCGCCACCCGCATCGCGATCACGCCGCAGTTCGACGGCCCCGTGCAACTGAGCTTCCCGCTGCGCCTGTGGTCCGAGCACCAGCCGCGTTTCCCGATCGCCAGCATGGGCGGGGAGGAGATGATCGCCGCGGTGATCGCCAGCGGGCAGAACCTGGACAACAAGCCGGTACCCACGCCCGACCGTGCGCCGGTGTGGTATCCGGGCTACACCCGCGTGCTGTCCAGCGGCGGCGACGCCAAGGCGCTGACGCTGCACCTGCAGGGCAGGGCGCAGCACGGCCTGGCGATGGCCGAGGCGGCTGCGATCGGCTTGCCCGAGGGCCTGCAGCCCGATGCGGTGAGGCTCGAGCAGACCCCGACCAAGCTGTCGCTGGAGATCACCGCCACCCTGCACAAGGGCCGGCGCTACGTGTTCACCAAGTACCTGGCGCTGTCGCGCGAGGGCTGGGGCGACGACCAGGACGTGCTCGCCCTCGCCACCGGCGCGCGCGGCACCGGCTTCGAGCGCCTGCTGGCCGACCACCAGGCGGCCTGGCATGCGCTGTGGCGCTCGGACATCGTGGTGGACGGCGACCCGGCCGTGCAGAAGGCGGTGCACTCGGACCTCTACTACCTGCTGTCCAACAGCACCGTCGGCACCGCCTGGCCGATGGGCGCCTGCGCGCTGACGCCCAACTACGCCGGACATGCGTTCTGGGACAGCGACTCCTGGGTGTTTCCGGCGCTGCTGCTGCTGCATCCGGAACGGGCCAGGCCGATCGTGATGTTCCGCGCCCGCACCACCGGCCCCGCCCGGGCGCGCGCCCGCCAGTACGGCGTGGAAGGCACCATGTATCCGTGGGAGGCCGACCCGCAGACCGGCGTGGACGTCACGCCGCACTTCGCCTACGAGGTCTACCGCGAGGTGCACGTCAACGCCGACATCGCCATCGCGCAGTGGCAGTACTACCTCGCCACCGGCGACCGCGCGTGGCTGAAGACCCATGCCTGGCCGGTGCTGGAGGGCATCGCCACCTTCTGGACCAGCCGGGTCACCTACGACAAGGCGCACGACCGCTACGAGATCCACCACGTCACCTCGCCCGACGAGGCCTACAACGACGTGCCGAACGACTCGTTCACCAACGCCGCGGCGCGCAAGGCGCTGCAGATCGCGGTCAAGGCCGCGGGCCTGGTCGGCGCCAAGGCCGACCCGCGCTGGAGCGAGATCGCCGCCAAGATGTACATCCCCTTCGACGAGGCCGAGCAGCGGCACCTGGACTTCGACAAGTCGGTGCCGCACGACAAGATCACCTGGATGGGTTCCTCGCTGGTCTGGCTGATGTATCCCAACCTGGACCTGCCGATGTCGCACGAGGTGCGCCGCAACGACTTCGACTTCCAGCTGCAGGAGCTCAAGCGCCACGGCGACGATCCGAACGAGATGATGATGGTGATGATGGCCGTGGGCGCCGCCGAGCTCGGCGACGCGAAGGCCGCCGGCGCCTGGGTCGAGCGCAACCTGGTCGGCTTCCTCAAGCCGCCGTTCAACGTGCGCACGGAAACCGTCGCCAACAACGCCGGCTACATCCTCGCCACCTCGGCCGGTTTCGTGCAGAGCCTGGTGTACGGCCTCACCGGCCTGCGCATCGATGACAAGGGCCTGAGCGAGGCGTACGCGCCGGTGCTGCCGCCGGGCTGGAACGCGCTGACCCTGAAGGGCGTGCATTTCCGCGGCGAGCGCTACGACATCACCGTCAGGCGCGGCGCCGACGGCAAGGCACAACTCGAGCGGAAGGCCGTCCCATGAACGGCCTGGGGCGCCGCCGCTGGTGGCGGCTCGCCGCCTGGGCGGCGCTGGGCGCCGCGGCCTGGGCGCAGGCCTGGGCGGCGCCGTCGGCCGTCCCCGCCACCGACCCCTCGTTCCTTCTCACGGCGACCGACCGGGACTTCGCCAGCTACTTCCCCACCCAGCTCGGCAACGGCTACATCGCCACGCTGAGCGCGCCGCGCGGCACCGAGGACAACCTCGGCTACATGGTCGCCTTCATGGACTACGCGCAGGGCGACATCGCGCGCCCGGCCGCGGTGCCCGGCTGGAGCGGGATCGACTACAGCACCGGCCACTCGGCGGCCGGCCACTTCTGGCTCAACCAGGTGGCGCTCGACCCGCGCGTGTTCCAGGACTACCGGCAGGTACTGAACCTGCACGACGGCACCCTCACCACGCGCTACCGCTACGACGACCATGGCCGCGCGACGGGCATCGAGGTCACCGCCTTCGTCAGCCAGGCCTCGCCGCACCTGGCGGCCACCCGGCTGACGATCACGCCGCAGTTCGACGGCGAGGTGGAACTGTCCTTCCCGCTGGTGCTGTGGGCGCCGCACCAGCCGCGCTTCGAGCTGGCCAGGCTCACCGGCGAGCAGATGCAGGAGGCGGTGGCGGCGAACAACCTCGAGCTGAAGGCGATCCCGCCCGCCACGCCGGACCGCGCGCCGCTGTGGTACCACGGCGACACCCGCGTGCTGGACGCCGGCGGCGATGCGCGCGAGCTCACCCTGTGGCTCGACGGCCGCGCCGAACGGGGCCCGGCGATGGCCGAGGCGGTGGCGGTCTCGCTGCCGGCCGGTTTCGATCCCGGCGACGTGCGTGTCTACCGCAGCCCCTGGCGGCTCTCGCTGGAGCTGAAGGCGAGGGTGCGCAAGGGCCACAGCTACACCTTCGGCAAGTTCGTGGCATTGTCGCGCGAGGGCTGGGGCGGCGATGCCAGGGCCGACCTGGCGCTGGCGAAGGCGGCGCGCGGGGACGGCTTCGCGCGCCTGCATGAGGCGCACGTGGCCGCCTGGCATGCGCTGTGGCGCTCCGACATCCGCATCGTCGGCGACCCGCAGATGCAGCGGATCGTCCACTCGGACCTCTACTACCTGCTGTCCAACGTCACCCCGGGCACCGCCTGGCCGAGCGGCGCCTGCGGCCTGACACCCGGGTATGCCGGACACGTGTTCTGGGACAACGACACCTGGCTGTTCCCGGCCTTGCTGCTGCTGCATCCGGAGCGGGCGCGCTCGCTGGTCGATTTCCGCAGCCGCACGCTGCCGGCGGCCGAGGCGCGGGCCCGCGCGCGCGGCCTGCCCGGCGCAATGTACCCGTGGGAGTCGGACCCCGAACACGGCACCGAGCAGACGCCACACTTCGCCTACGTGCTGGGCGAGCGCGAGATCCATGTCAATGCAGACGTCGCCATCGCGCAGTGGCAGTACTGGCTGGCCAGCGGCGACAAGGCATGGCTGCGCACGCGGGGCTGGCCGGTGATCCGCGCCGTGGCCGACTTCTGGGCCAGCCGCGCCACCTGGGTGCCCGAGCGCGGACGCTACGAGATCCTGCACGTCACCTCGGTCGACGAGGACTACAACGACGTGCCCAACGACACCTTCACCAACGTCTCCGCGCGCAAGGCGCTGCAACTGGCGACGCAGGCAGCCGCGGTGCTGGGCGAGCGCGCCGACCCCCGGTGGTCCGAGGTGGCCGGCAAGCTGTACATCCCCTTCGATGCGGGCGCCGGGCACCACCTGGATTTCGACCCCTCGGTGCCGCACGACATCGATTCCTGGGGCGGCAGCTCGCTGCCGCTGCTGGCCTATCCCTCGCTGGACCTGTCGATGGACCCCGGCGTGCGGCGACGCGACTACGACTACGCGATGGCGCCGATCGCCCAGTCGCACCGCGACCCCAACAGCATGGGGCTGGCGCCGATGGCGATCTACGCGGCCACCCTGGGCGACGCGGCAGAGGCCGACGCCTGGTTCCAGCGCAACCGCGACGCCGGGGTGCTGCAGCCGCCGTTCAACGTGCGCACCGAAACCCCGAACAACAACACCGGCGACTTCCTCACCGCCGCCGGTGGCCTACTGCAGACGCTGGTCTACGGCTTCACCGGCCTGCGCCTGCAGCCGCAGGGCCTGGTGCAGGCCTATGCGCCGGTGCTGCCGCCGACGTGGCAATCGTTCACGCTGACCCGCGTCGCCCTGCGCGGCAAGCGCTACGACATCACCGTCAGCCGCGACCGTGACGGCAAGGTCGTGCTCTCGCGCCGGCCGGCGGAGGACGCGCCATGACGCGCGCGGTGCTGGCGCTGCTTGCCGCGGCCCTGCTCGCATCCGCCGCGCAGGCGGAGCAGGCCGCGGGGGTGAGGCCGGATGGCACGGTGACCGCCGCCGGGGTGGCCATTCCCTACTCGTCGTTCGCCTCGCCGCAGGCGCGCGCGTTCTTCCCGAAGATGCTCGCCGCGGGCGCCCAGGCGCCGCCGCTGGAGGCGCCGATCGAACGCAGCCGGGCGTTCTACGACCGTCTCAACAGCGACCGCGCCGCGCGCATGCGCAAGCGCTACCCGGTGACCATTCGCCACGAGACGATCGCCGGCGTGGGTGCCGACGTGGTGCTGCCGGCGCAGGGCGTGAGCGCGGCCAATCGCGGCCGCGTGCTGATCAACCTGCACGGCGGCGCCTTCCTGTGGGGTGCCGGCAGCGGTGGGCTGGTCGAGGCCATCCCGATCGCCAGCCTGGGCCGGATCGAGGTGATCACGCTCGATTACCGGCAAGGCCCCGAGCACCGCTTCCCCGCGGCGAGCGAGGACGTCGAGGCGGTCTACCGCAAGCTGCTCGAGCGCTACGCGCCGGAACGGATCGGCATCTACGGCTGCTCCGCCGGCGGCATCCTCACCGGCGAGGCGGTGGCGCGTTTCATCGCGCACAAGCTGCCGGTCCCCGGTGCGATCGGCACGTTCTGCGGCTCGCTGGTCACCATCGACGGCGACTCGGCCTACGTCGGGCCGCTGCTCAACGGGCAGGGCGTGCCGCAGCATCCGCTCGAGCTGAGGCAACTGCCGTACTTCCACGGGATCGACGTGGACGACCCGATGGTGCAGCCCGGGCGCTCGCCGGCGCTGCTCGCCAGGTTCCCGCCGACGCTGCTGATCACCGGCACGCGCGACATGGCGATGAGCTCGGTCCTGCGCAGCCAGGCGCTGCTGGCCCAGGCCGGCGTCGAGGCCGAGTTGCACGTCTGGGAAGGCATGTGGCACTCGTTCTTCTCCGACCCCGAACCGCCGGAATCGCAGCAGGCCTATCGCACCATCGTGGCGTTCTTCGAGCGCCACCTCGCCCCATCGCAAGAGGAAGCCCATCGATGAAGACCTCCCCGCGGATCGTTTCCCTCCTCGGCGCCGCCGCACTGGTCCTGGCCAGCGCGACGGCGAACGCGGCCACGCCCGACCCGGCCAAGACGCGCACCTACATCCACAAGGCCTGGGGCACGCTGACCCGCTCGCTGGACGACTGCTCGGCGCTGCACGACCCCAAGATGACGGGCCGACCCGTGCTCTACCTGCCGGCCGATCTGTCCAGGCCGGCCGGCATCGACGCCGTGGCCAGGCGCTGCAGGGTCGAGGTGCGCACGCTGCCCTCGCGCATCACGCGGCTGGGCGAGCTGATGCCCTCCACCTTGCCCGCCGAGGGCCTGCTCTACCTGCCCAGGCCCTACGTCGTGCCGGGCGGCCAGTTCAACGAGATGTACGGCTGGGACAGCTACTTCATCCAGTTGGGCCTGCTCGCCGACGGCCACGTGGACCTGGCGCGCGACATGACCGACAACGCGCTGTTCGAGGTCGAGCACTACGGCGGCGTGCTCAACGCCAACCGCACCTACTACCTGACCCGCTCGCAGCCGCCGTTCCTGAGCCGCATGATCGCCGACGTGCTGGCCGCGCCCGGCGCCTTCAAGGACGAAGCCGAGCGTCACGCCTGGCTGGTCCATGCCTATCCGCTGGCGGTGGCCAACTACCGGATCTGGACGCGGCCCGAGCATCGCGCCGGCGACACCGGCCTGGCCCGCTACTTCGACCTCGGCTCCGGGCCGGTGCCGGAGATGCACGGCAGCGCCTACTACCGCGGCGTGATCGACTGGGTGCTGGCCCATCCGGACGAAGACCCGGGCTACCTGGTGAAGGCGTCCGAGCATCCGGACGCCGCCGAGGCCGCGCAGCTCAAGACCACCAGTTGCGACGTGAAGGCGTCCAGCGTCTGCGCGGGCGCCTGGTCGCAAGGCTACCGGCTCAAGGCCGACTACTACCTGGGCGACCGCGCCATGCGCGAGTCCGGCTTCGACACCAACTTCCACTTCGGCCCCTACGGCGGCACCACGCACCACTACGCCGGCGTCGGCCTGAACAGCCTGCTGTACCGCTACGAGCGCGACCTGCACGACCTGGCCCTGCAGCTGGGCAAGGTGGCCGAGGCGCAGCAGTGGGCCGATGCCGCGGCGCGGCGCAAGGCGGCGATGGACAAGTACCTGTGGCGCCCCGAGCGTGGCATGTACATGGACTACGACTTCACCCAGGGCAAGCCATCCAGCCAGCCGTACGTCACCACCTACTGGCCGCTGTGGGCGGGCCTGGCCTCGAAGGACCAGGCCAGGGCGCTGGCCGGCAAGCTGGCAGTGTTCGAGCGCAAGGGCGGCCTGGCGATGGACGATCGCAGCAGCGGCGCGCAGTGGGACGAGCCGTTCGGCTGGGCGCCGACCCACTGGCTGGCGATCTCCGGCCTGGACGAGTACGGCTTCCACGACGATGCGCGCCGCCTGGCGCGCAAGTTCATGGCCACCGTCGAGACCGGCTTCGCCCACGACGGCACCATCCGCGAGAAG
Organism: Fulvimonas yonginensis; assembly: GCF_037137055.1. Classification (NCBI taxonomy): domain Bacteria; kingdom Pseudomonadati; phylum Pseudomonadota; class Gammaproteobacteria; order Lysobacterales; family Rhodanobacteraceae; genus Fulvimonas; species Fulvimonas yonginensis. The sequence continues at coordinate 64,960 of NZ_JBBBNY010000011.1, read as the reverse complement.
TACAACATGGTGCTCGGCAACGCCGACGTCAAAGTCACCGCCGGCTACACCACCAACGTGATCGGCTTCGGCTGGACCAACGCGGTGTACCTCAAGCTGTACCAGTTGCTGCAGGGCGCGCGCGCGCCCCAGCCGGCGACCTCGCGCAGCGTGCAGGCGCCTGCGGGGCACTGAGCCGGCGGTTCACGGGCGGGGCCGCCGGCTGCGTTATCCTTGCCGGCCTTCCGCCCGTCATCCCAAGGATCTCCCATGACCATCCAGGCCACCATCGAAACCAACCGCGGCCCGATCCACCTGCGCTTGCACGAGGACAAGGCGCCGGTGACCGTGGCCAGCTTCGTCAACCTGGCACGCCGCGGCTACTACGACGGGCTGTCGTTCCACCGCGTGATCAACGACTTCATGATCCAGGGCGGCTGCCCGCTGGGTACCGGCACCGGCGGCCCGGGCTACAAGTTCGAGGACGAGTTCCACCCCTCGCTGCGCCACGACAAGCCGGGCGTGCTGTCGATGGCCAACGCCGGTCCGCGTACCAACGGCAGCCAGTTCTTCATCACCCACGGCCCGACGCCGTGGCTGGACGGCAAGCACAGCGTGTTCGGCGAGGTGGTCAGCGGCGACGACCAGAAGGTGGTCAACGCGGTGCGCCAGGGCGACACCATCGAGAAGATCACGCTGGAAGGCGACGTCGACGCGCTGCTGGCGGCCCAGGCCGAGCGCGTGAAGGAGTGGAACAAGGCGCTCGACGCGCGCGGTTGAGCGTCGTGACGGGAGGCTTCGATCGAACCGCCGGCCCGGTCCGGCGGTTTTTTTAGGCGTGCCTTGTCTGTCACGCGTGGCGGTGCGCTTTCCTTCAGGTATTTATTGGCGACGGGGCACCTCTACGCGATCCTGACTCCCTCGTCCCGCCGGGACGGGCGTTGGGTGAGTGGCGGGTGCTCGCACCGTTGAGGCGGTTGGACGGCCGGGCTCGCCCGGCCCCTCTCGCCGCCGCGCCTGGTAGCAGCGGGCTTGCTCGGGATGCTCTTTTCTTTGTGCTCGCTTCTTTGTGCTTCGCTGGAGGCCTGCTTGCGGGGCGCGTCGTTCTTGCGTGGCATTTGCGCGCTCAGGCGAGCCCGGTCGCGGCAAGGCCGCACTAGAGCGACACGCCCCACGAGCCACCCCGAGCGGAGCGAAAGGAACAAGGGCCCCGGGAGCGCCATCCTTCATCCAACCCTCTCCCCGAGCGAAAGGGAGCCAAGCCCGCAACGGCCGACAGGCGGGTCCGAAAGGAAAAATCCTAGGCCTGTGGATGCCGCGGTACGCCACGGCGTTGCCGCGTGCGCCGCCCCAGCCGGATGTGCAGCGGCAATGCGATGAAGGCCAGCGTGCCCAGTACCAGGTGGATCCACACCGACCACGCGCGCAGGTCCTCGCCGGCGTAATAGAGCGCGTAGCCGGTCAGTACGATCGCGGCCGCGAAGGCGCCCAGTACGGTGCCGCTGATGCGGTTGCGGCGCGCGTTCCAGCCGAAGCGCACGTGCTGCGCCAGCAGCGATCCCAGCCCCAGCAGGGCGAGGAAGGCGCCCGCGCCGTGCAGCCGGGTCAGCCAGTGCAGCAGCTCGTCCGGCTCGCGCTCCAGCACGTCCCAGAGGATGCCCCAGACGATGCCGGTGAGCCCCACCAGCAGCAGTACGGCGAGCAACAGCCGGTAATGCACCGGGTGCAGGCGGATCCCCGAGCCGGCATGGGAAGGGCGCGGATGATGGGCTCTCACAGCACGATCGCCTCGGCGCGCAGGCGCGCCAGCAGGGGGCCGGCCGCTTCCGCACCACGCACCCAGACCACCTTGGTCAGGGCGTCGGCGCGCAGGCAGGTCGGCGCGAGCACGCTGACGCTGCGGTAGCGGCTCGGGCTGCCGCCGTCGCGCGGATCGCGCACCGCCCAGCGGCCGTCCTGTTCGCTGAAGTAGGGCGCGCTGGTCGCGAGCGCGCCGTCCGCCAGGGTGCCGAGCGGACGCAGGCGCTGTGGCTGGTCCGGGTCACGCACGAGGATGGGCTCCGCGGAGGGACCGAACACGCGCAGGTCGCCGCCGGCGTTGACCAGGCCCTGGCTGCCGGCGCGGCGCAACCGGTCGATAGCGCGGTCGACGGCGAAGCCCTTGGCGATGCCGCTGAGGTCCAGGCGCACACGGCGGCGGAAGCGCACCGTGCGTCCTGGCAGCAGTTCCACCGCGTCCATGCCTGCATCGGGCCCATCGGGCACGGTGCAATCGAAGGCCCCCGCGCTGTGCACGTGCAGCCAGCGCGCGGCGGCCAGCACGCGCCAGGTCCAGGGATGCACCGGCACGGGGCGCCGCCAGGCCTCCGAGTTCAGCCGCGACAGTTCGCTCGCCGTGTCCTGATAGCTCATCAATGCGTGCGCCTGTGCCACGGCCTCGAAGGCGTGCGTCAGCACCGCCTGGTCCGCGCGCGCCCGGATCTCCACGAACGTGCCGAGCAACGGGCGCGCGCGACGGATCACAGCTTGGCCAGCACCAGGTCGTACAGGGCCAGCACGCGTCTGACGCCCTGGGTGACGTGCTTGCACGAGAGCGTGGCACCGCTGATGTTGCGGATGTCGGCGCCGAGCTTGACCGGATCGTGCGCGGTCTTGCCCACGAACTGCCGCCGCCAGCTCGCATCCCGCACTTCGTAGCCGTAGGTCTCGTGGTAGCTGAGGATCTCCACGCCCTTGACCTTGCCCCCGGCGTCCAGCGCCACCGCGAAGCCGATCGTCTCGTGCTTGCCCACCACGTGGTCGACCACCAGGAAGCCGCCCTGCGGGGCGCGCCAGACCTGGCCGGGATCGAACCGCTCGTGCACGCCGGAACGGTCGAGCAGGGCATCGGCCAGTGCGTCATCCACCGTCAGCGGCACCTTGGCCAGCGCCTGGCCGGGGAAGAACTCCTGCTGCACCTGCGCGACCGTCAGGTAGTCGGCGGCGTAGGCGGGGGCGGCGACCAGCGCGGCCAGCGGCGGGACGAGTGCGCTCCACTTCATGCGTGCTTCTTCCTCAGAACGGGACACCGAGCTTGACCATGAACTCGTTGCGCGCGTGCTCGTCGCCGTAGATGCGGTCGCCGATCACCACTTCGCGCTGCTCCTCGTTGAACGCCTTCACCATCGGCAACTGGTGCCGCCAGGCCGCGGTGAGCCACCAGCGCTGCGCGGCATAGTGCAGGTTGGGGCCGAGGAACCAGGCCGAATGTTCGCGCGAGTCGTAGCGGTAGCCTTCGAACTCCTGGTGGTTGCGGGTTTCCAGGCCCACGCTCCAGTTGTCGGTGAACCGCCAGGAGAAGCCGGCGCTGAAATCGAGCATGGAAGCGCGTTCGACTTCGCCGTAGTACTTTTCGTGTTCGGTCTCGCCCATCAGGTTGGCGGCCAGCACGAAGCGGTCGTCGAGCAGGTTCTTCTGCACGATGAGGCGCCACTCCAGCGCGCGCTCGTGCGGTCCCCACTCCGGCTCCACGTAGAGCGCCAGGCCGATCGGGTCGACCAGCGGGTTCATCACCTGGTAGATCGCCTCCACCGACACCGCGTCGAAGCGCGTCCTGCGATAGTGCGCCAGCGGGTCCGCCTGCGGGCCCAGGTCCACGCCCGGCCCGCCGGTGCGGCCGTCGACGCCGTTGCGGTAGGCGTTCACGTAGCTCCAGTTGAAGTAGCCGGAAAGCTGGAAGCGGTCGGTCACGCCGTACTCGAACTCCTCCGCGTTCTGCAGGTAGCTGTAATCGCCACGCGACTGGCTCTGCTGCAGCCATGATTTGTGCTCGAATTCCGAGCGGCCCTGCGGGTGCAGGTCGGCGGTATAGATCCAGCCGAACGGCGATTCGCCGGCGTGGACGGGAGCGAAGGGGAGCAGGGCGAGCGCGAGGAGCGCCGCCTTCGAGCGCAGACGCATGGGCATTCCTTGTGTGTGACGGACAGGCACGAGGCCGCGTGGAGTTTAACGAGAATTATTCTCATCAGCAACGCGGCGCGGATGCCGGGAAAGAAGGCGCTTGTGCGGATGCATGGCGGATCGTTACGTTGGGCGCTCCTCCCCGACGCCGGTGTCTCCCGTATGTCACATCAGGTCCGCCAGGCCACGGTCCACGACCTCGACGCGCTGGTGCCGCTGTTCGACGGGTACCGGCAGTTCTACGGCAAGCCCTCCGATCCGGACGGGGCGCGGAACTTCCTTAGGGCGCGCTTCGCCCACCACGAATCGCTGATCCTGCTGGCGCACGACGGGCAGGGCGCGGGGCTGGGTTTCACCCAGCTCTACCCGTTGTTCTCCTCGGTGCGGATGGTGCGTACCTATCTGCTGAACGACCTGTTCGTGGCCGCGGCGGCGCGCCGCCAGGGGGTCGCCGCGGCGCTGCTGCACGAGGCGGCGGCGCAAGCACGGGCATTGGGAGCGGCGAGCCTCTCGCTCTCCACTGCGCTGGACAACGCGCCCGCGCAGGCGCTCTACGAATCGCTGGGCTGGCAGCGCGACCTCGAGTTCTGCGAATACACCCTCATGCTGTGAGCCTGGCCGGCAGCACGTGGACCGCGGCCACGCGGACCTGGTTGCGGCCGGCACGCTTGGCTTCGTACAGCGCATCGTCCGCCGCGCGCAGCAGCTTTTCGCTCGCCAGCGCGGCGCCGGCCGGCATCAGCGCGAGTCCGGCGCTGACGGTGACCACGCCCAGCGGTGCGTTGAGATGGCGGATCTGCAGCGACTGCACGTGTTCGCGCAACTGCTGCGTCCATGCCTCGGCGTCATCCGCGGCGGCGCCACTCATCAGCAGCACGAACTCCTCGCCGCCGTAGCGTGCGGCCACCACCCCCGCCCGCCTGGCGGCCTCCGAACGCAGGGCATGGGCCACCAGCGAGAGGCAGTCGTCGCCGGCGAGGTGCCCGTAGGTGTCGTTGAACGCCTTGAAGTTGTCCACGTCCACGACCGCCACGCCGAAGCCGCGGCGCGTGCGCACCGCCTCCTGCCCCGTGCGCCTGAGCACCTGGCGGAAGCCGGTACGGTTCAGCAGGCCGGTCAGTTCGTCGTGGATGCTGCGGTGGTGCAGGTCGCGCCGGAGCCTGCGCAGCTCTTCCTCCACCGCCAGGTGGTAGGCCAGCAGCACCGTCGTGCGCGTACCGTAGGTGACCACCGCCAGGATCAACGCGGCGATCGCCAACGGCCGGTCCTGCCCCAGCTCGGCGAAGCTGAGCAGGCACAAGGCCAGGCTGAGCACCAGCGGTCGCAGGCTGGCTGTGATGCGACGCGTGCGCCGGCCAGGCCGGTAACGGCGCAGCCAGACCTTGCGGCGACGGCTGAGCAGCAATCCCAGCAGAACGAAGGGCAGGCCCAGCAGCAGTTCCGGCAGGTAGGACTCGCTCGACAGGATGAAGCGGTTGTGGATCGCCGGCAGCAGCGCTTCGGCCCAGGCGTAGGCCATCAGCACGAAGTAGAAGCGCCGCTCGTCCGCGCGCTGGACCGCCACGAAGCGAAGCGTGGCGAACAGCGCCACGAACAGGGCGATGCCGTCGAACATCCACATCAAGGTGCGTGCGGTCGCCTCGGTGGCGCCGCCACCGAGCAATTGGCGCAGCAGGGCGTAGAACAGGGCGACGATCGCACACGCGAGCACGCTGTCCAGACCCGTGGTCCAGCGGCGCACCCGCGTGAGCGGACTGTAGGCAGCCGCGATGAGGAGAGCCAACTCGCTCAGACAGAAGTAGAAGGTCGTGTCGAAGGCCACCAGCGTGCCCTGCGGGTGGCGCAGCGCGTCGTCGAGCAGCAGGCCGAAGGCCGCACACTGCGCGGCCAGCGAGAGCAGCAGCAGGCCCCACAAGGGACGGTTGTGGCGCACGCTCAGGCGCAGCCGGCGCCAGCAGAGCAGCACGGTGAATCCCAGTATGGCCAGCACGAAGGCGTAGCTGCAGGCGAGGATGCGGCGCTCGCCGACCCACAGCAGCACCCCCAGATGGCCGAGGAGCAGGGGCGGATAGATCCTGGGGGTCCAGTTCTGAACTCTCACGCGAAGGTCCGGTGGCGGGGCCGGCGTTGGCGCCTGGCCACCGATTGTGCGGAGCCTGCCGCACCCGTACAACGCTTCGACGGATGGTTTGCCTAGGGCGTCACGGCCGCGACAATGGGGTCGCCCTTGCCACGCCATGCCTCCACCATGCTCTATCTCGCCTCCCGATCGCCGCGTCGCCGTGAACTGTTGCTTCAGCTGGGCGTCGACCATGCCGTCCTCGAGGTGGATGTGCCCGAGCAGCGCGCGGCCGACGAGTCGCCCGAGCGCTACGTCAGCCGCGTGGCGCACGACAAGGCGCGCGCCGGCCTGGCGACCCTGCGGGAGCGGGACGGCGCCGTGGTGCTGGGTTCGGACACCGAGGTGGTGCTGGACGACGAGGTATTCGGCAAGCCCGCCGATGCCGGCCAGGCGGGGGCCATGCTGCGGCGGCTCTCCGGCCGCACGCACCGGGTGATCTCGGCCGTGTGGGCGTTATCCGCAACACAGGAGCGCCACGCGCTGTGCGTGTCGCGGGTGCGCTTCGCACGGCTGGAGGAAGAGGCCATCGCCCGCTACGTCGCCAGCGGCGAGCCGTTCGGCAAGGCCGGCGCCTACGCGATCCAGGGGCGCGGCGCAGCCTGGGTGGAACACCTGGACGGCAGCTACTCCGGCGTGATGGGCTTGCCGCTGTTCGAGACCGCGCGCCTGCTGCGCGAGTTCGGTCTCGATCCGCTCAGCCCGGCTTGACCGCGACGAACCAGGCCACCACCGCCAGCAGGTTGTTCACGCCGTGGGCCACCACGGCCGGCCACAGCGAGCCCGAGCCCAGCCGCAGCCAGGCCAGCGCCACGGCAAGCAAGGCCAGGTTGGGCACCGCGTACCACAGGAAGCCGAGATCGGGCAGGTGGACGCAGGCGAACAGCAGCGAGCTGATCGCCACCGCCCATACCGTCCCCACGCGCCGCAGCAGTGCCGACAGCAGGGCGCCGCGGAACAGCAGTTCCTCCACCAGCGGCCCCAGGCTCACCACCACCAGCACCAGCGGCAGGCGCAACGCGAGCGAGGCGGCGCCGCCGATCTGCTTGACGTCCTGGGTGACCTCGTGGCCGTTCGCGATCCATTGGGTCAGCCAGCCGCCGGCGACCGGCAGGATCAGGCCGACCAGCACCGCCGCCAGGTAGAACAGCGGATGGCCGGGACGGGTCAGGCCGAGCCCCGGCGGCGCGCCGTGCGACCACGCCGCCGGCCACAGCCGGCGGACCAGCGCGATGGTGACGCTCGCGGCCAGCAGTAGGGTCAGGATCACCATCAGTGCGTTGGTATCCGGCTGCGCCAGCACCGCCTTGACCCGCGCCGGCAGGCCGGCGTGCTGGCCGGACATGCCGACGGCGAAGCCCAGTCCCAGCCCCACCAGCCCGCTGGCGAGGAACTGCAGCGCGAAGTACAGCACGATCATGCCGATGGCGCTGCCCAGGTGCGGCAGGCGCGCGTCGTGCAACGAGGGATGCAATGGACGGTGGGACATGGGGCTGGTGCGGGCCTGCGTGGAGGGGGCGGACGCGCAGCCCGACGCCACACGCTAGCCGTGCGGCCGGTGGCGCGCAATCCCGCGGTTCAGCCGGCCAGCAACGCGCGGATGACGCCCGTCGCCGCCATCACCAGGGTCGCCGCCCAACCCAGCATGCCCAGCGCGAAACCACCCCCGCGGCGGGCCGCCTCCCTGAGGTAGGCCAGCGCGTACCAGCTGCGGCCGGCCAGCCAGACCAGTCCGGCGATGCCGGCCCAGTAGCCGAAGCCGTAATGGGCGGCCAGCCACAACGTGGGCAGGAACAGCGCTACCGACTCCAGCGTGTTCATCTGCACACGGAAGGCGCGTTCGAAGGCCGGGTGGCCGGCGGTCGCCGGGGCAGCGATGCCGTAGCGTCCGCGCGCGCGGCCCACCGCGAAGGCGGTGCCGAACATCAGCAGGACGGCGAGCAGGGTGACCAGGGCGGGCAACTGTTCTCTCATGGGGGGCGGCGGCAGTGAGCGGGCCTCTACTGTAGCGGCAACCTGCACGCCGGCGAGACGGCGCAGTGCCTATGCTGCGCCGGTCGCGCTTCGGCGCAGGTTCCGGGTCCCGCATGGACTGGCAAAAAGGCGAGCGCAGCAGGAATGTCGAGGTCGACCGCGGTGGGGGTTTCCGCTTCGGTGGCGGCCGCGGGCTGGGGCTCGGTGGGCTGATCATCCTGGCGATCCTGGGCTGGGTGTTCTTCCGGGACCCGACCGCGCTGCTGGACCCGGGCGGGCCGACGAACCCGCCCGCTCCCATCGGCGAACCGGCGCAGGTCGACCCGCAGCAGCGCGACTTCGTCAGCGCCATCCTCGGCTCCACCGAGAAGACCTGGGGCGACCTGTTTGCGGCCAACGGCCGTGCTTACGTCGAGCCCAGGCTCGATCTGTTCAGCGGCGGCGTCAGCACCGCCTGCGGCATGGCTTCGACGGCGGTGGGGCCGTTCTACTGCCCGGGCGACCAGAAGGTGTACCTGGACCTGTCCTTCTTCCAGGAATTGCAGGATCGCTTCCACGCCGCCGGGGATTTCGCGCGCGCCTACGTGATCGCCCACGAAGTGGGCCACCACGTGCAGAACCTGCTGGGCGTGTTCGACCGTGTGCGCCAGGCGCGCGAGCAGGGCGTGCCGATGGAGGGGGCCGAGGGGCTGTCGGTGCGCCAGGAGCTGCAGGCCGACTGCCTTGCCGGCGTCTGGGCGAACCGCAGCGAACAACGCCTGCACTGGCTGCAGGAGGGTGACGTGGAGGAGGCGCTCAACGCAGCCAGCCGCATCGGTGACGACACGCTGCAGCGCGAAACCCGCGGTACGGTGGTGCCCGACTCGTTCACCCACGGCACGTCCGCGCAGCGGGTGAAGTGGTTCAAGGCCGGCCTGGAGAGCGGGCAGGTATCCCGTTGCGACACGTTCTCCGGGGAGATCTGAGCGGCCGCGGGGCGAAGCCGACCGGCGCGCCCGCTGCGTTCCCGGGAAAGGATTCCGCGACCGCTCCACCGCGGGCCAAGCCCAACCGTCCTTGAACGCCGGTCCGTGGGGGCTTTCACGCATCGCTCACGCGTCTTCCACGGAACCGTGCGGGGGCCTAGAATCCGCGCGCTGCGCGCCTCGGGGTGCGCCTTCCGTCCGTCCATGGCCCATCCCTGCCTGCGTTGCGGCGCGTGTTGCGCCTACTTCCGCATCGCCTTCCACTGGTCCGAGACCGATCCCTTCCTGGGCGGGACGGTGCCGGAGGCGTTGACCGAGAAGCTCGATCCCCACCGCGTGGTGATGCGTGGCACCCAGTCCAGCCGGCCACGTTGCGTCGCCCTCAAGGGCACCATCGGCGAGGCGGCCTATTGTGGCATCCATCCGATCAAGCCCTCGGTCTGCCGCGAGGTGGAGCCCTCCTGGGAATTCGGCCGGCACAGTCCGCAGTGCGACAAGGGCCGCATCGCCCACGGCCTCAAGCCGCTCACCCCGGAGGACTGGCTCGATCCGTCGGGCGACAGCGCGCCGCCCCTGCCGCAGAGCGCCTGATTGCGTCGCCAGGATGCGGCCGGCCGCGGTACGGCCGGCCGCGCCGGACCTACTGGCAGCCCGGGAACTTGAACGTGGCGATGCGCGTGTTCCAGTTGAACGCGCCGGTGTTGCGCAGGTACTCGGTGGTGTACCAGAAGGTGCAGTCGTCCACAGGGTCGATCGTCATCGCGCTGTAGTCGCCCCAACGGTTGAGGTTGGAGCCGCTCTGCGAGCCGAGGCCGTCGATGACGGTGGTCTCCGCCTGCAGGGTGTTCAGCGGATCGGTGGCCAGGCGGCCGGTGTAGCGGATCCCCGGATGGATGGTGCTGCTGGAGACGCTGTAGCCGAGCGCCATGTTGCCCTGCTTGTCCATCGCCACCGAACCCATCCAGCGGTAGGTGGTGTCGGGCGAGTAGGTCGACTGCTGGTAGACCACCGGCGTGGTGCCGGGGCTGCGGATCTCGTACCAGCGCACACCGGTGTAGGGGTTCTTGCGTGACGTGCCGACCTGCACCGAGTGGTTGACCACCAGGGATTCGTGGTCGCCGAAGTTGCGGTAGGCGAGGCGGAACATCAGCCGGTCGCCGAGCGAATCCAGCTTCTGCCGCGTGCCGTACTGCGGAACGCAGGCGCCGCCGCCGCAGGCCGCCGAGAAGGAGGCGACCGGGATCTTGATCGGACCGGTCAGCGTGGTATTGGCGCTGTTGCTCCAGTCCACGTGGAAGCGCCACAGGTTGAGCGCGTTGCTGGTGAAGTTGAGCATGTAGTTCGGCGAGCCGGCCGGCGGCGCGGTGGAACCGTCCAGATCCGCCGGCAGCACCCCGCCGTAGCTGGTCGAGAGCTGGAAGCACTGCTGGGTCGCGGCCCGGCCGCTCAACATCGCATTGCGGTCGTAGGCACACAGCTTGGCGCCCTGGAACGTGTTGGTGAACATGTTGAAGGTTTCGTAGTAGCCGTCCGGCCACACGCCCATCTTCGGATAGTCCGGGAACACGTTGCCGTAGGAGAACGCGTAGCGGTACCAGGCGCCGGTGGCGTCGCTGGTGGCCGACACCGCCACGCACTGGTAGTACGGCGCCGCGGTGACCGCGAACTGCGACACCACCCAGCGGTTGGCCGCCTTGTCGTAGACCACCACGGCATCGCCGTCGTTGTCCGCCTCGCAGGGGCCGCCGAAGCCCGACCACAGCGTGTTGCTGGGCATCGGGCCGTAGACCACGGCCTTGCTTGCCTTGTCGAACACCGCGAATCCGGTGTTGACGATCTGGAAGTACTGCGTGGCGCCGACCGCGCCGTTGGTGTCCGGCGGCGCGCTGTTGACGTTGAACGTGCCCTGCGGGCCGCTGAAGCCCTGGCCGACACCGTCGAAGCCGGCGCCCAGCGCAGGCGCGAAGCCGGTGACACTGGCGCCTTGCACGGCGCCGTCGGCCTGGTTGCCCGAGATGAAGGGCAGCCGGTGCAGCGGGTGGGCGTGCGGGTTCTTGGCGAAATCGTCCGGGCGCGGCATCACGCCGCGCAGCGACGGCAAGGTGTCGTGATGCACCGCAGGCGTGACTTCGACGCCGCCCTTGGCGGCATGGGCCGGCCCGGCGATGGCGAGGCCCATGGCGGAGCCCAGCGCGAGGCTGAGCGTGCTCCAGTTGCGAATGGACATGTTCCCTCCCACAGAATCGGGTTTGTGGAGGGATCGGTACCCGGCGGGGTCGCCAGCGAGGCGGCCAGGCATGGCATCGATCCGATGCTGTCCGGCCGTCACGCGACCTTCACGGCGCGAGCCCCTGGCGGCAGGACCTCGGATGCATAGCGCGCGGCCGTGTGCCGCGCAATCGGAAAAATGGGAAGGTCGCGTGCCGCCGTGCTCAGTTTGCCCCGTGCCCTTCGAAGCGGTAGATGTCCATCGCAAGAATGCCGTGGTCAACGCCTGCATCGATGCGATGTGCGTGGGTTCTTGCGCCTGCCGCGCCCAGGGCGACGAACAACGGCAGCAGGTGTTCGTCGGTCGGGTGGGCACGCTGCGCGAACGGCGCCTGGCGGCGGTAGTCGAGCAGCGTATCCACGTCGCCCGCATCCAGCCGCTGTTCGATCCAGGCGACGAACGGCTGCACGTAGGGCGCCTCCCGTCCCGGGCCGTAGCCCATGCGCAGGTCGCCCAGGTTGTGCGTGATGCTGCCCGAGCCGATGACCAGCACGCCTTCGTCCCGCAGCGGCGCCAGCGCACGCCCCACCGCCAGGTGATGGGCCGGATCGCGGGCATGCTGGATCGACAGCGGCACCACCGGAATGTCCGCCTCCGGGTAGAGCAGGCGCAGCGGGACCCAGACGCCGTGATCCAGGCCCTGGTCCGGGGCGATCGTGGGAGCGAGCCCAGCCTGCGCGAGCAGGTCGAAGACGCGCTGCGCCAGCGCGGGGGCGCCGGACGCGGGATAGCGGATCTCGTACAGCGCCGGCGGAAAGCCGAAGAAGTCGTGCACGGTATCCGGCCGTTCCGCGCTACCGATGCAGGGGCCGGGCGTCAGCCAGTGCGCAGTGGCGACGACGATCGCCCGTGGCCGCGGCAACTCGGCCGCCAGCGCGGCCAGCCGTTCCCGCACGGGGCCCGGCTGCAGCGCGGTCATCGGCGAACCGTGGGAGATGTAAAGGCTGGGCAGTGCGCGCATGAGGGTCTCCAGACGCTGCAATCGTCGACCGCGCACGCCACCGTGTAGGAGCGGGGCCGTTCGCAGCTCTCGGGGTCATGCCGCACGGTGCGGCATGAAGGTGTCGGTCCCGCACCCTCCCAGGAGCGCGAGGCATGGCGAGCACGCTCGCTCCTACGGTGTGGATTCCGTGGCAAGCGGCAGGCCCAGGCCGAGGCGCAGCGGATCGAGCAGCTTGCCGTAGCGTGTGGCGCGCGCCGTGTCGCGGTCCAGCGGCTGGCGCACCTGCGCCGCGCTGGCCGTACGAACGGCACGGGCGGCGTGGTGGAAGTCCAGGCAGGCGGCGTCGAAGGGCAGGCCGCAAAAGGCAAGCAGGGCGCGGATCTCCGCCTGCGGATCGGCCAGCAACGCCTCGTAGCGCTGTGTGCGGATGCGCGTGGGCGCCAGCGCCTGCCAGCGATCCATCGCCGCCTGGTAGTCGCGGATGTAGGCGGCGATGTCGGTCAGCGTGCAGGCGAAATGCGGCAGCCGGTAGAACTGCTGCTTGAAGCACGACCAGCCGGCCTCGACCGGGTCCCGGCGCACATCCACGATGCGCGCGCCCGGCAGCATCGCGGCGAGGATGCCGCTGTAGAGCCAGTTCTCCGGCAGCTTGTCGGTGAAGCGCGGCCGGCGCTCGCGCCAGCGTGCGGTGCGCTCGAGGTAGCGCCGGCCCAGCCGCTGCCAGTCCTGCGCGCTCGCCGCCGGCACCCACTGCGGAAAGGGCTGGCGACGGCGACCGGACTCCTCCACCAGCACCTCGCCCAGGTCCGGCAGTTCGCTGGCCCCCTCCACCTGGGGGTGTGCGGCGAGGATCTGTTCGAACAGGGTGGAGCCCGAGCGCGGCAGGCCCACGATGAAGATCGCCTCCTCGCCGAGCGAGGCGTCGATCGGCGGCGGCAGCCTGGCGCCCGCCGCCGCGACGGCGTCGACGAAGGCGTGGAAGCCGCCGGCGTTCCATGGCGCCAGCCGGCGCTGGCGGGCGTTCGCCTCGCTCAGCGCGGCGAAGGCTTCGGCGTGGCGGCCCTGGTCCTCGTTCACCTTGCCCAGCGCGAAGCCGATGGCGATGCGATCGGCCTCGGCCAGGTCCGCGCGGCGCAGCAGCGCGGCGAGCTGCGTGCGGTCGGCGTCCGACAGCGGCCGCGTCTTCATGTTGGCCAGGCCGCGCCAGGCGTCGCCGCAGGCAGGGTGCAGCGCCAGCGCGGCGCGGTAGGCCCGGTCGGCCTCCTCGAAGCGGCCCAGGTGCACCCGCGCGTCGCCGAGCAGCACGTGCGCGGGCAGCAGCGTGGGATCCAGTGCGCAGGCGCGCTCCAGCGCCTCCACCGCCGGTCCGGTGAAGCCGAGCACCTGCAGGTTGCGGCCGAGGTTGAACCAGCCCATCGGATAATCGGGCGCCACCGCGCAGGCCTGGCGCCACAGCGCCAGCGCCCGGTCGACATCGCCCGCGGCCTGCTCGACGTTGCCCAGGTCGGTGAGCGCCAGTGGATCGTCCGGCCACTGCGCCAGCGCGCGGGTCAGCGCCGCCCGCGCGAGATCGGGGCGACGTGCGCGCAGGTGCAGGATGGCGAACAGGCGCAGCAGCTCCGGGTGCTCCGGCGCCTCGGCCAGCAACGACTCGAGCATCTGCGAAGCCGGCCCCAGGGCGCCATCGCGGATCGCCCGGGCCGCCGCCTCCAGCCGCTGCATCTGCGGCGGCAGCAGCGCGACGGCCCGCGTGGCCGGTTCGATGGGGTGCGATGGGCGGGGCCAGGACTCGGGCATGGCAGGTCTCGTTCGGCGGAAACACGATGGTACGCGGTTCCTGCACGATCGCGACCGCGCGAAGGCAGGCATCCTGCCGCTGTGGGCACGGCTGGCGCGAGTCTGCTAGCTTGCGCGTTTTCGCCCGCGCGCCGCGGGCCAGGAACGCCCCGTTTTCATGCAAGGCATGTCCCGTCTCGACGATCTGGAAGCCGAGAGCATCCAGATCCTGCGCGAAGTGTTCGCCTGTTTCCGCCGGCCGGTGATGCTCTACTCCATCGGCAAGGACTCCACGGTCCTGCTGCACCTGCTGCGCAAGGCCAGTCGCCCGGCGCGGCCGCCGCTGCCCCTGCTGCACGTGGACACCACCTGGAAGTTCCGCGAGATGATCGCCTTCCGCGACCGCGTGGCCGCCCAGGGCGACGTGGACATGCTGGTGCACGTGAACGAGGAAGGCGTGCGCCAGGGCATCTCGCCGCTGGTGCACGGTTCGGCGGTGCACACCGACGTGATGAAGACCCAGGCGCTGCGCCAGGCCCTGGACCGCCACCGCTTCGATGCGGCGATCGGCGGCGCCCGCCGCGACGAGGAAAAGTCGCGCGCCAAGGAGCGCATCTTCTCCTTCCGCAATGCGCAGCATCGCTGGGATCCGAAGCAGCAGCGACCGGAGCTCTGGCGCGCCTGGAACACCCAGATCCGCGAGGGGGAGAGCGTGCGCGTGTTCCCCCTGTCCAACTGGACGGAACTGGACGTATGGGAGTACATCCGCCGCGAGAAGATCGACGTCGTGCCGCTGTACTTCGCGAAGGAACGCCCGGTGGTGGCACGCGACGGCGCGCTCATCATGGTCGACGACGAGCGCTTCGTGCTGCGCGGGGACGAGCGCGTGCAGATGCGACGCGTGCGCTTCCGTACCCTCGGCTGCTACCCGTTGACAGGCGCGATCGAGTCCGACGCCGACTCGCTGGACGCGATCATCGAGGAGATGCGCGCTTCGCGCAGCTCCGAGCGGCAGGGCCGCATCATCGACCACGATGGCGCCAGCTCGATGGAGCGCAAGAAGCAGGAGGGCTATTTCTGATGGACGCCCGCATGCTTCGCTTCATCACCTGCGGCAGCGTGGACGACGGCAAGAGCACGCTGCTCGGCCGCTTGCTGTACGACGCCGGCATGCTCGCCGACGACCAGCTCGACGCCCTGCGGCGCGACAGCCGCCGACGCGGCGGCGAAAACCTGGATTTCTCGCTGGTCACCGACGGGCTGGATGCCGAGCGCGAGCAGGGCATCACCATCGACGTGGCCTGGCGCTACTTCCACACGGCGCGGCGCAGCTTCATCGTCGGCGATTGCCCGGGCCACGAGCAGTACACGCGCAACATGGCCACCGGTGCCTCGCAGGTGGACCTGGCCGTGGTGCTGGTGGACGCGCGCAAGGGGCTGCTGCCGCAGACCCGCCGGCACACCTACCTCTGCGCGCTGCTGGGCATCCGCCGCATCGTGCTGGCGGTCAACAAGATGGATCTGGTCGGCCTGGACGCCGGCGTGTACGAGGCGATCGTGGGCCCCTACCGCGAGCTCGCCGCGGCGATGGGCATCGAGGCGGTGCACGCCCTGCCGGTGGTCGCGCCCGAGGGCGACAATGTCGGCCGGCGCTCGACACGCATGCCCTGGTACGAGGGTCCCAGCCTGCTGGAACTGCTCGAGACGGTCGACGCCTCCTCCGCGCCGCCGTCGCCGTTCCGCCTGCCGGTGCAATGGGTCAATCGCCCGGACCAGCACTTCCGCGGCTACGCCGGAACGGTATGCGGTGGCCGCGTGGCGGTCGGCGACGAGGTGGTGGTGCAGCCCGGCGGGCGGTACGCCAGGGTCGAGCGCATCGTGGGGCCGGACGCGGACCTGGCGCAGGCGGCCCCGGGGCAGGCGATCACGCTGTGCCTCGACCGCGAGCTCGACATCAGCCGCGGCGACGTGGTTTCCGCAGCGGCGCAACCCGCGCCCGTGGCCGACCAGTTCGGCTGCCACCTGGTCTGGTTCGGCGACGCGCCGCTGCTGCCCAGCCGCAGCTACCTGCTCCGGCTGGGCACCGCGACGGCCAACGCGCGGGTCACGGCGATCAAGCACAAGGTCGACGTCAACACGCAGGCGCCACTCGCCGCAAGCCGCCTGGAACTCAACGAGGTCGGCTACTGCAACATCGATCTGGACCGCCCGCTGGCGTTCGAGCGCTACGCGGACGACCGCACGCTCGGCGGTTTCGTGCTGATCGACCGCCAGACCCATGCCACGGTTGCCTGCGGCATGCTCGACTTCGCCCTGCAGCGCTCCGCCAACATCCACTGGCAGCACACCGACGTGGACAAGGCGGTGCGCGCGCGCGCCAAGGGCCAGCGGCCGATGTGCCTGTGGTTCACCGGGCTGTCCGGCGCGGGCAAGTCGACCATCGCCAACCGGGTCGAGCGGCAGCTCGCGGCGCAGGGTTACCACACCTACCTGCTGGACGGCGACAACCTGCGCCACGGCCTCAACGTGGACCTCGGCTTCACCCCCGAGGCGCGCGTGGAGAACGTGCGCCGCGTGGCGGAGGTGGCGCACCTGATGGTGGACGCCGGGCTGGTCGTGCTGGTCTGCGTGATCTCGCCCTTCGCCAGCGAGCGCGACTTCGCGCGCGGCCGGTTCGGTGAGGGTGAATTCGTCGAGGTGTTCGTCGACACGCCCCTGGCCGAATGCGAGCAGCGCGACCCCAAGGGCCTCTACGCCAAGGCACGGGCAGGGCGGATCAGCAACTTCACCGGCATCGATTCGCCCTATGAAAGGCCGGTGACGCCGGAGCTGCACCTGCATGGCGAGGGGCGACGCGCCGAGCAGATGGCCGAGCAGGTGCTGGCGTACCTGAAGGACCGCCTGGCCTGACGGACGCGGCAGGAGCGGGCTTGCTCGCGATGCCTTTGCCTTGCGGCTCTTCCGGAACCAGGAGCATCGCGAGCCGCTCACTCCTGTGGCAAGCCGGGATGCGCGGACGCATCCGGCCTCCGGTCACTTGCGCCGTGGCGGCTTGCCGCCCGGGCGCGGCTTGAAGCCGCCGGGCCGCGGGCGGCGCGGCGGGGCGCTGCCGGCCGGCTCCTCGCTACCGTCCCACTCGCTGATGCGCAGCTGCTGCTGGCTTACCCAGACTTTCCTGAGGTGCTCGAACACCTCCTTGGGCATGCCTTCGGGCAGGTCGATCAGGCTGTAGTTGTCGCGGATGCTCAGGCGCCCGATGAACTGGCTGTCCAGACCGGCCTCGTTGGCGATCGCGCCGACGATGTTGCCGGGCTTGACGCCGTGCTCGTGGCCGACCTCGATGCGGTAGGTGCGCTTGCCCGGCTCCGGCGCGTTGTGCGGGCGCGGCGGGCGGGTGTCGAAGCCGCGCGGTTCGCGCGCCTTGCGCTCCGGTGGCAGGCGCCGTTCGCCGTCGCGCTCGCGCGGTTCGCGCGCCGCCTGCTCGCGCCGCTCGTACTCGCGCTTCGGTGGCGGGGTCAGCAGCAGCGGCCGGTCGCCCTGGGCAATGCGGGCGAGTGCGGCGGCGATCTCCAGTGCCGGTACGTTGTGTTCCTGCTCGTACTGCTCGATCAGTTGCTGGAACTGGCCCAGGTCGTCCTGCGCCAGCGTGTCGGTGATGCGCTGTTTGAAGCGCGCGATGCGCACGTCGTTGACTGCCTCGACCGTGGGCAGCTTCATCTCCTCGATCGGCTGGCGGGTGGCGCGCTCGATCGCGCGCAGCATGCCCTTCTCGCGCGGCGTGACGAACAGGATCGCCTCGCCGCTGCGCCCGGCACGGCCGGTGCGGCCGATGCGGTGCACGTAGCTCTCCGTGTCGTAGGGGATGTCGTAGTTGAGCACGTGGCTGATGCGCTCGACGTCCAGGCCGCGCGCGGCGACGTCCGTGGCGACCAGGATGTCCAGCTTGCCCTCCTTGAGCTGCTGGATCACGCGCTCGCGCTGTGGCTGGGCGATGTCGCCGTTGATCGCGGCGGCCGCCATGCCGCGCGCGGTCAGCTTCTCCGCCAGCTCCTCGGTCGCCTGCTTGGTGCGCGCGAAGATGATCATCGCGTCGAACGGCTCGGCTTCCAGGATGCGCGTCATCGCGTCCAGCTTGTGCATGCCGCTGACGAACCAGTAGCGCTGGCGGATGTTGGCCGCGGTGGTGGTCTTGGCCTTGATGGTGACCTCGACCGGATCCTTCAGGTGGTGCTGGGCGATCTTGCGGATCGGTGCCGGCATCGTGGCCGAGAACAGCGCGACCTGGCGCGTCGGCGGCGTGGCCTCGAGCACCTTCTCGACGTCGTCGATGAAGCCCATGCGCAGCATCTCGTCGGCTTCGTCGAGCACCAGGTACTTCAGCTCGGACAGATCGAGCGTGTTCTTGTCCATGTGGTCGATCACGCGGCCGGGCGTGCCCACCACGACGTGCACGCCGCGGCGCAATGCGTGCAGCTGCGGGCCGTAGCTCTGCCCGCCGTAGACCGGCAGCACCTGGAAACCGGGGATATGCGCGGCGTAGCGCTGGAACGCCTCGGCCACCTGGATGGCCAGTTCGCGCGTGGGCGCCAGCACCAGCGCCTGCGGCTTGCCGGGCCTGGCCTCGATGCGCGAGAGGATCGGCAGCGCGAACGCAGCGGTCTTGCCGGTGCCGGTCTGCGCCTGGCCGAGCACGTCGCGCCCTTCCAGCAGCGGCGGGATGGTCGCGGCCTGAATCGGCGAGGGCGACTCGTAGCCGACGTCGGCGAGCGCCCGCTGGACCTCTGGGCGCAATGCGAGCGCGGCAAAGCCGGCCTGCGCCGGGTCGTGGTCGGCCGGCGTGGGAGCAGGAGCGGGGGAAGACATGGGAACCTCGGCGGAAGCTGCGGCGGATGGAGCGCACCGCGCGGCGCGCGGCATGTTACCAGCGTCGCGGGTGCGACGTGGGCGTCAGGTACAAGGGGCGTCGGCAAGCCGTACAGCGGCGGGCGGCTGCGAGGACAGCAGGGCTCGAGCCGCCCGGGCCGCGGCCAGGGGCAGCGACCGGTGCTTGGCAGGGCCGACGGGGGCGGCGCCTCAGGCCTTGGCGGCAGGCCGGCGGCGCCGGCGCCGCGTGCGGTTGGCTTCGGTGCGCTCGCCGGCCGCCTGCGCCTGCACGGCGTGCGGGCGATGCCCGGTCGGCGGACGCGCGGCGCGCGGCTGGCGCTGGCCCTGCACGGGGCGGGGCGCGCCGGCATCCAGCCGTAGCGGGGCGGAAGGCTCGAAACCGGGCACCTCGCTGATCGCGATCTCCTGCTTGAGCAGCTTGCGGATGTCGCGCAGCAGGCCCGACTCCTCGTGGCTGACCAGCGACACGGCCAGGCCCTCGGCACCGGCGCGGCCGGTGCGACCGATGCGGTGCACGTAATCCTCGGCGACCATCGGCAGGTCGTGGTTGATCACCATCGGCAGCTGGTCGATGTCGATGCCGCGGGCGGCGATGTCGGTCGCCACCAGCACCGTGATCCGGCCGTTCTTGAAGTCGCCCAGCGCCTTGGTGCGGGCGTTCTGGCTCTTGTTGCCGTGGATCGCGGCGGCACGCAGGCCGGAGGCCTCCAGGAAGCGCACCAGCTTGTCGGCGCCGTGCTTGGTGCGGCTGAACACCAGGCTCTGGCGGCGGCTGTCCTGCGCCAGCACGTGCAGCAGCAGGTCGCGCTTGCGCGCCGCGTCGACCGGATGCACCTGGTGGCTCACCGTGGTCGCCACGGTGTTGGGCGGGGTCACCGACACCTCGCGCGGTGAGCGCATGAACTGCATCGCCAGCGCCTTGATCGGCTCGGCGAAGGTGGCTGAGAACAGCAGCGTCTGGCGCTGCTTCGGCAGCGCCGAGAGGATGCGCTTGATGGCCGGCAGGAAGCCCATGTCCAGCATGCGGTCGGCCTCGTCGAGCACCAGCATCTCGAGGCCGGAAAGATCGACGGTGCGCTGCTGCATGTGGTCGATCAGGCGGCCGGGCGTGGCGATCACCACGTCCACGCCGCGCCGCAGCGCCTGCACCTGCGGGTTCATCCCGACGCCACCGAAAATGGTGGTGCTGGAGACGCGCAGGTGCTTGCCGTAGTCGCGCAGGTTGTCGTGCACCTGGGCGGCCAGTTCGCGTGTCGGCGTGAGCACCAGTGCGCGCGGACGGCGGGTCTGCGTGGTGCCGGCGGTGGACAGGCGCTGCAGCAGCGGCAGCGCGAAGGCGGCGGTCTTGCCGGTGCCGGTCTGGGCGGCGGCCAGCAGGTCGTGGCCCTCGAGCACCAGCGGGATGGCGCCGGCCTGGATCGGGGTGGGCCGCGTGTAGCCCTGTTCGGCGAGCGCGCGCAGCAACGCGGGCGCAAGGCCCAGCGATTCGAAAGACATGAAAACACTCCTGTGCAACCCGGAGCGTTCTTTCAGAACCGCGTTGCGATGATGGGAAGGGGCGGCCGGAGGCCGCAACGGCGAGGGAGCCGTCCGCGCAGTATAGCCGATGAGCGGGCTCGGGCGCACACCCGGGAACGGCGGCCTCCCGGCCTCACCCGCGGAGAGCGTCCGGGGCGCCCCTTCCTCGGCAAATGGGCAAGCGCGGCACGATGCCCGCCCGGCAAGGTCAGCGAGGACGCCTGGCCACGATCAGGTAGCTGTTGAAGGGCGTGCGTCCCCACAGGGGTTCGATCGAGGTCGCCAGGCCGGCATCGTGCAGCGGCGCCATTACTTCCCGCGCGGTCGGATAGTGCGTCGCCGGCACGCGCATCCAGCCGGTGGCGTGCAGCACGTGCTCCTCCAGCACGGTGGCGTGGAAGCGCCAGTGCTTCTCGCGCAGCACGTTGCGGATCATCAGCTGCGCGCCGGGCGCGACGTGGCCGGCCAGCCGGGAAAGCAGCCCGGGCTGGCGTGCGGCGGGCAGGTAGTGCAGCACGTCGAGCAGGCACACGTGGCCGCGGAAGTCCGGCAGGTCGGCGACGTCCGCGCAACGCAGGTCGAGCGCGTCGCCGATCGTGGCCGCCGCTTCGCGGCCGGCGGCGATCTTGCGTTCGTCGTGGTCGATGCCCACATAGCCATGCAGCACGCCGCAGCCGTGCAGGTAGTGCCCGAGCAGCCCCATGCCGCAGCCGACGTCGAGCAGAGGGAAGGGCGGTGCGTCCTGCAGCAGCCGCGCGACGGCCGCGTAGACCGGATCGCCGGCCAGCTTGCCGCGCACGTACT
This sequence comes from Fulvimonas yonginensis, assembly GCF_037137055.1. Lineage (NCBI taxonomy): Bacteria > Pseudomonadati > Pseudomonadota > Gammaproteobacteria > Lysobacterales > Rhodanobacteraceae > Fulvimonas > Fulvimonas yonginensis. Next base: position 43,790 of record NZ_JBBBNY010000011.1, on the reverse strand, counting down.
GGCGCTGGTTGAAGCCGCGGAAGCGTGCCGACAGCGTGGCGCGCATCGACCGGTCCAGGTGGTACCGCGGCCGCACCGTCAAGGCAGGCATCCCGGCAGGGCGGGTGCAGCGGGTGTGCGACGTGCCGCGGGCGGGGTCGGTCGGTGCATGGACGGCCTCCGTGGGGCGGGATCGCCAGTATAGGCACGCCGCCGTCGCCGGATGTGCAGGGAATGCATGCGCCTGCGGCCACAAAAAAAGAGCCCGGCGCGAGGCCGGGCTCCCGGTGGCTTGCCGCTGCGGTTACTGGCAGGTCACGCCGACGGCGTTGAACGCCGCCACCACGTCGCTGCGCGAGTAGCCGTAGTCGTCCGCCGCGTTCTCCACGCCGCAGGCGCCGGAGTTGTACGTGGCGGTCGAGGTCCAGTACATCGCGTTGGCGCGCTCGAACACCTCGAACGCCTTGCGCGTATTCCAGTTCGCCGTCTTGGCCAGCGTGCAGAACGCCTTGTTGTACACGCCGCTGGAATAGTGCACGTCCAGGCCACTGTAGTAGTTGGCCGCGTTGTCGATCGAGCGGCCGTCCTGGGTCGGGTTGCACATGTAGCGCAGGGCGGTGCCGGTCTTGTAGATCTCGGCGCCGACCAGCCAGTCGTTGTGGCCACGGTCGTAATACTCCGCGGCCTCGCCCGCCATGTCGGAGAATGCCTCGTTCATGCCGCCGGACTGGCCGGAGTACTGCAGGTTGGAGTGCTGCTCGGTAAAGCCGTGGCTGATCTCATGGCTGGTCACGTCCAGCGACACCAGCGGGTAGAAGGTGCTGGCACCGTCGCCGAAATACATCGCCGACCCGTTCCAGAACGCGTTCTCGTAGTTGCGGCTGTAGTGCACGTTCATCACCAGCACCATGTTCAGCGGCGGCGCGCCGAACCAGCTGTTGTACATGTCGTGCACGACGCCGCCGAAGTGGTGCGCGTCGTTGATCGGCGAGTAGGCGCCGTTGATGGCGTCGCCGCTGCTGGTCGGACAGGCGAAGGTCCACAGCGAACCGCCGGTGCGGCGCTGGTGCATGTCGTTGGTCTTCACGTCGGCGTTCTGCATGTAGCAGGTGCTGCCCGACTGCTGCACGGACAGCAGCGGGTAGTCGGTGCCGTAGAAGTACTCGCCGGTCTTCTGGTTGCCGCCCGGGCCGTTGGCCGTGGCCGGGGTGAGCGTGCCGCCGCCACCGCCGCCGCTGCCGGGCTTGCCGGTGGTCAGGCCTTCCCAGCTCTGCAGCACTTCGCCCGTATCGGCGTCGATCAGTGCGGTCGGGCGTGAGGGCTTGCCGCTGCGATCGACGAAGAACGAGGTCAGGTAGACCAGGCGCGCCTTCTTGCCTTCGGCGTAGACGTACAGGTCGTGCTTGACGTTGTGCAGGTCGGCGTCGGACACGGCGTCGGTACCGATGCCGAAGGGCAGCAGGCCGGCGTGCTGGCGCAGCACGGCCACGGCGCTTGCGCCGCTGAGGCGCGGAGTGGTCGAGGCCAGGTCGAAGCCCAGGCCGGTGGCGGTCTCGCCGTCCACGCTGCGAACGTTGCCCGCGGCATCGCGTTCCACGACCACGCTGCGGCCGTACACCGGCACGCCCTGGAACATCTGCTGTTCGCGCGTCTTGATGGTGCCGTGGACGGTACGCAGCTGCAGGCCCGGGGCCAGCGAGGCCTGTGGATCGAGGCCCAGGCGCTGCGCCAGGGCGGCGCGGTCGAGATGACCCAGCGCGGACGTGCGGATGTGGTTCGGCGTCGCCGACTGGGCGGCGGTGGCCACGAGCAGGCCGAGGGCGCCCAGCAGGGCACCGGCAAGCGGTTTCTGAAGCATCTGTATCCCTCCCAAGGAATTGGAATGGCGATCGGCGACTCCTGTCGCGTCCCGCCGTTGTCGGCACGTGCCGTCCTCCCCAGGACGCCGCATGCCGAACAGGCACCATACGACGAATCGGGGAGCGAGTCATCATGCCCAGCAGCATCCGCGTGCGACGGCCACGCCAAGGCCGCGTGCTAGCCTGATGACCTGCGTCCGATGCTGGGAGCCGCGGCATGAGTTTTCTGTCCACGTTGCGTGAGCTGGACCACGACCAGCGCCACACGGTCCTGGCCAGCTTTCTCGGCTGGACGCTGGATGCCTTCGACTACTTCCTGCTCACCTTCGTCATCGTCGGCGTCGCGAACGAATTCGGCGTGGAGAAGGCCGACGTCACGCTCGCGCTGTTGCTCACGCTGGCGGCGCGCCCGCTCGGCGCGCTGATCTTCGGGCGCCTGGCCGACCGCTACGGACGGCGTCCGATCCTGATGCTGGACGTGGTGCTGTTCTCGCTGTTCGAGCTGGCGACCGCGTTCTCCACGTCGCTGGCGATGCTGCTCGTGCTGCGCTTCCTGTTCGGCATCGCGATGGGCGGCGAGTGGGGTATCGGCGCCTCGCTGGCGATGGAGGCGATCCCGCCGAAGGCGCGTGGCCTGGTCTCCGGCCTGCTGCAGAGCGGCTATCCCTGCGGCTTCTTCCTCGGTGCACTGGTCAACTGGCTGCTGATCGACCACATCGGCTGGCGCGGCCTGTTCGTGGTCGGCGCCGCGCCGGCGCTGCTGGTGCTGTACATCCGCCGCAAGGTGCCCGAGTCGCCGGTGTGGCAGCGCCAGCGCGGCGCGCCCCGCCGGGGCCTGCGCGAGGCGATGCGCGGGCAATGGAAGCTGGCGCTGTACCTGATGCTGCTGATGACGGCCTTCAACATGTTCAGCCATGGCTCGCAGGACCTCTACCACACTTTCGAGGAGGTCGACCTGCACCTGCCGACCGGCTCGACCGCGGCGTTCGTGCTGGTCGCGCTGCTCAACCTCGGTGCGCTCGCGGGCGGGTTGTTCTTCGGTGCGTTGTCCGAGCGGATCGGACGGCGCCGGGCGATCGTCATTGCAGCGCTGCTCGCCATTCCGGTCATCCCGCTGTGGATGTACGGTGGCACGCTGGCGCTCTACGGTGTCGGGGCGTTCCTGATCCAGGTGATGGTGCAGGGCGCCTGGGGCGTGGTGCCGACGCACCTGAACGAGCTGTCGCCCGAGCACGTGCGCGGCACGCTGCCGGGCTTCGCCTACCAGACCGGCAACCTGCTGGCCGCGGTCACCGCCACGGCGCAGGCGTGGATCGCCCGCGCGCACGGCGGCGACTACGCCTTCGCCATGTCGGCATGGATCGCGGTGGTGGCGCTGCTGCTCGCGCTGCTCGCCTGGCTCGGGCCGGAGGCGCGCGGGGTGGGCTTCGGCGAGGCGCGCGACTGATAGAATCGCCGCCTTTGGATCCGACGGGAAAGGCAATGAAGGCAGGCAAGGACAAGGTCATCGCGTTCCACTACACGCTGACGGTGGACGGCGGGAAGGTGGAAAGCTCGCGCGACAACGGCGAACCGTTGTGGATCCTGCTCGGCCACGGGCAACTCATTCCCGGCCTCGAGAAGGCGCTGGACGGGCACGAGGCCGGCGAGACGCTCGCCGTCGACATCAGCCCGGCCGAAGGCTACGGCGAGCGCGAGGAAGGCCGCATCCAGCGCGTACCGAAAAAGTACTTCCAGCAGGCCGCCAAGCTGAAGCCAGGCATGACCACGGTGCTGGCGCTCAAGGAAGGCGGCCACCGCGCAGTGACGGTGCACAAGGTCGGCATGAGCGCGGTCGACGTGGACCTCAACCATCCGATGGCCGGCAAGACGCTGCACTTCGACGTGGCGATCGAAGACGTGCGCGAGGCGACCGAGGAGGAGATCAAGCACGGCCACGCGCACCCGCCGGGCCAGGAAGCGCATTGATCCGGTGGAGGACGGCGGCCGGCGTGCCGTCGTCCTCCTGCGCGCAGGTGCCGGCGCATTGCGCCACGCGGTTGCCTACGGGACAGCGGGGTCAGTCCAGGAGCCGCTTGCCGAAGGCGAAGTGATCGCGCCAGTAGGGGCCGTCGAGGTCGTCCAGCCGTACCGTGCCACCGCTGTTGGGGGCGTGCACGAAACGCCCCTTGCCCACGTACACGCCCACGTGGCTGATGCCGCCGTCGATGTCGAAAAACACCAGGTCGCCGCTGGCCAGGTCGGTCACGCGCCTGACCTTGCGGCCGTCCACCTGCGCCATCGCGCGCGAGTTGTGCGGCAGCAGGATGTCCGCCGCGTTGCGGTAGATGTAGTCGATCAGCCCGCTGCAATCGAAGCCGCTCTCCGGCGTATTGCCGCCCCAGCGGTAGGGCGTGCCGACCAGCGCGATCGCGCGGAACAGGACGTCGTTGGCCGTGCCCGCGCTCGCCGCCGAGGGCGCGCGTGCGGGCAGGTCGGCCAGGGCCGAGTGCGAGGAGCGGAAGGTCGGCTCGCGCCGGTGCGGGTTGCCGGCGCAGGCGGCGAGCAGCAGGGCGGCCATCGACACCGCAAGGAGACGCGAGGCGGGCGGGAGGCATCCGGACGCAGGCATGGCGACCTCGGCTGTGTTTCGCCGAGCTTATCGAATCAAGCGCTTGGGTCAAGTTCTTGAGGTGGCCAGGAAGGTCCCGGTCGGGCCTGGACCCTAGCGCTGCGCTGCCGGAGCGACGTTGATGGTGGCCTGCGCGAGTACCTTGCCGTTGGCGTCGAGGCTGCGCAGACGATAGGCGCCAGGACGCAGCCAGAGCTGGTTGCGGGCGCCGCGCTTGAGGAACAGGTAGCGATCGGCCGCGACCGCGTCCTCCGTCTCGCCGCTGTAGTGGGCTTCGACCAGGCACGGGAAGACGGTCATGCACAGGTCCGCGTCGACCGGGTACGGCACGCGCGTACCGGCCAGGGCGAGCCAGCCCGGGCGGTGCCCGCCGGCGGCGGGCGGCAGCACGGCATAGTCGCGGCCGTCGAACCTCAGCGAGACCAGGTCCTTTTCCGTGTAATCGCTGGCGTTGCGGTTGGCTACCGGCAGGATCACGCTGAGGTCGTACACGCCCGGCCGGGCACTCCAGGGAGCGCCGGTATCCGCATGGCGGAGCACGATGGGCGCCTGCGGCGCGTACAGGCCGATGAGCTGGTGGTAGGCCGAGTCGACGGGCTGCCTGGTGTCGACCGGCCGTACCGGTCCGGTCACGATCGGGTGGTAGGCACGCAGCGCGCCGAGCACGCGCAGGTACGCTTCGTGTTCGGTGCTGGGGAGGTCTTCGCGTATGTCCGTCTGGTCGATGGACAGCACCTCCGACCCGGCGAGTTTCTGCAGCCGTTCGGCCATCGGATGGACGCGGCCCAGCCGGCCGGGCGCCTTGTCGATGTGCGCGTAGCCGGCGTGGACCAGCAGCCTTGCCTTCGGGTTCCCGGCGAGCACGCGTCGGTACAGATTCCGTGCCTGCAGGTCTTCGCGTTCCTGTGGACTGCTGCCCGGCTCATCGTAGGCGACGATGACGAAACCCAGCCTGATCGCGGCCCGCACGATCTCGCCGTAGACCGGCTCGTGCAGGTATTCGCTGCCACTGGCGAGCGTGGGGTAGCCACGCCGCTGCAGCTCCGTGTCGCGTCCGTCCAGCGCCTCGATGGCCAGGTGGGTGAAACCCAGCGCCCGCAATCGCGGCAGCAATGCCAGGGTGAGCGCTCGCGTGTGCGCGTCGTGGTGGGCCTCGTTGACCATCACGATGCGGCGGTCGGCCGCCAGCTCCTCGATGGTGTCCAGCGCGTCCGCCGCCTGCCACCGTGGCGGGCGCGGGAGCTGCAGGTCCGCAGGCAGGCGGCTGCGAAGCGGGAAGTCGCGCACCGCCTCGCTGTACAGGCCCATCTCGTTCTCGCAGAAGGCGAGGAACTGCTGCGCCAGTCCGGCGTCCGGGCCGGAAAGCTGCGGCATGCCCTTCACCAGGTACCGGTAGCGCGCCAGCTCATGCGGTTGCTGCATGGCAGCCAGCAACTCGGGCGTGGTGATGTTTCGCGCGGACAGCGCGGGTGCACCCAGCCAGACCATGATCCCGACGACGACGGACAGCGGACGCGGCGGCATACGGCGATCCCCCAGGTGGCGGCCCGTGCAGGCTAGACAGGCACGACACCCGCCGCAAGTGCGGAAGTTCCGCGGAGCAGGCGTGCCGTGGAACGGCGGTGGGGCGCGCCTGGTCGGCGCTAGCCGGCGGCCGGCACGGTCAGTGGCTCGCTCGCCAGCACCTTGCCGTCGATGCCCACGTAACGCAGGCGGTAGTCCCCCGGGTACAGGTAGAGCAGGTTGCCCTTGCCTTTCTGCAGGAACAGGTAGCGATCCGCAGCGACCGCGTCGTCGGATTCGCGCGCGTAGTGGGCCTCCACCAGGCAGGGGAAGGTGCGCGCGCACGGCTTGCTCTGCACCGGTACGGCCACCCGCTTGCCGTCCAGGCTCAACCACGACGGACGATGCCCCTGGGCGGCCGGTGGCAGGACCGGGTGGTAGGTGCCGCCGAACTCGAGGTTGATCGGCCCCTGCTGGTAGTTCGACCGTGCCTCGTTGCCCGGGGGCAGGATCACGTTGGCGTCGTAGACGCCCGGGCGCGCCGACCACCACGCCCGCGTCTTGCGGTTGACCAGCAGTATCGGTCTGCCGGGACGGTACAGACCGGCGAGCTCGTAGTAGAGGTCGGCGGAGCGGTACGGACGGCCCTTGTCGGCGGTCGGGCCGGGCGCCTCCCCGGTCGCCGGCCGGGCCGTCAGCAAGGAGCGGGACGTGGCGTAGTCCGCCTGCGCCCGGTGCACGGCGTCGATCTCGTTGACCGGGCGGTCCTCGCGGATGTCCGTCTGGTCGATCGACAGCGGCTCGATGCCGGTCAGCCGCTGCAGTTCCATGGCCATCGGGCGGATGCGGCCACCCAGCCGCCCGCGGGCCCGGTCGATGTGCGCATAGCCCGCATGCACCAGGACCTTGGCCTGCGGGTCGTGCGCGAAGATGCCGTCGTACAGGTTCCGTGCCTGGCCGTCCTCGCGGCGCTGGTCCTGCATGCCCATGGCCTCGTAGGGGACGACCGTGTAACCCAGCCGCAGCGCCTGCCGGACGATCTCCCCGTAGAGCGGATCGTGGACATACTCGCTGCCGCTGGCGGCCACGGGATATCCCCGCCTGGCCAGCGCCGCGTCACGGGCATCCAGTGCCTCGATGGCGAGGTACCGGTAGCCGATCGCGCGCAGCGCCGGCAGCAGCGCCAGCGTGAGCAGGCGGGTATGCCCGTCGTGGTGGGCCTCGTTCACCATCACCAGCCGGCGGGTGCCCGCTGCCTGCACGATGGCGTCGACCGCGTCTACCGCCTCCCAGGCCTCGGGGCGCGGCAGCACGACCTCGGCCAGTGGCTTGTTCTGCAGCGGGAAGTCGCGCACCGCCTCGCTGTACAGGCCCAGTTCGTTCTCAGTGGAGGCGAGCAGCTGGCGGGCCGCTATGGCATCGGCCTCGGACAGCTCGGGCAGGACCGATACCAGGTAGCCGTAGCGCGCCAGATCGTCCTGGCGCTCGAACACACCGCGGAACACTTGATCCAGCGTCACCTGCGAGGCCGCCGCCGCGAGGCTTGCAGTGGCCAGCACGGTCGCGAGGCAGACGCGGAAGGCATGACGTACGCGCATGTCTGGACGTTCCCCTGATCGATCGTGCCAGCCTAGTCGGCGCCCGGAAGGGCTGCAAGGCAGCTGCCGCACGCTCCCGAATGGTGCGTGCGTCCGCCGCGGCGTGCCCTTGCCATCGTGGGCGAGGCCCGGGTCATCCTCCGAGGCAGGCGCCGCCGTTCACGCGGCTCCCCAGCAGTGCGGGCATGCTTGTGGCCCGGAGGAACGCATGAATCGAGATTTCGACCTAATCGTGCTGGGCGCGGGATCCGGCGGCCTGACCGTGGCCCAGCGGGCGGCGCGATACGGTGCCAGGGTGGCGCTGTTCGAACCGGGTCCGCCGGGCGGCACCTGCGTGAACCTCGGCTGCGTGCCGAAAAAGGCGTTCTGGTTCGCCGCGCAACTGGCCCACGCGCAGGCGCTGGCGCCGGACTATGGCTTCGAAATTCGTGCCGGGTCGTTGGACTGGCGCCGGTTCCGGGCACTGCGCGACGGCTACATCGACGGCATCCGCCGGCGCTACGCCGAACGGCTGGAGGGCGCCGGGGTGTGCCGGATCGCCGCGGCCGCGCGTCTGGTGGCGCGCGACGGCGTCGAGGCGGCGGGCGAGCGCTACCGGGCGCCGCAGATCGTGATCGCCACCGGCGCGCGTCCGCGGCGGTTGCCGCTGGCGGGCTTCGAGCTCGGCATGGTCTCGGACGACATCTTCGCGCTCGACGCCGCGCCCCGCTCGGTGGGCATCGTCGGTGGCGGCTACGTGGCGGTGGAGTTCGCGTGCCTGCTGCGTGCCCTGGGCTGCGGGGTGGAGCTGCTGATCCGCAAGCAGCTCCTGGACAGCTTCGATGCCGAGCTGGTGCAGGTGCTGGCCGAACAGATGCGTGCCCAGGGGATCCGCATTACGCCGCAGAGCAACGTCTGCGGTGCCCGCGGCGAGCCCGGGGCGCTGCTGCTGGACGATCGCGGCGGCGGCGCGCACGGGCCCTACGACGCGATCCTCTGGGCGGTGGGTCGGGTGCCCAACAGCGACGGGCTCGGGCTGGACACGGTCGGCGTGGTACGCGACGAGAAGGGCTTCATCCGGGTCGATGCACACCAGAACACCAGCGTGCCGGGCATCACCGCGATCGGCGACGTCACCGCGTGCCCCGCGCTGACGCCGGTGGCGGTCGCCGCCGGCTATGCGCTGATCGAACGCCTGTTCGGCGGGCAGCCGCAGGCCGGCTTCGATTACCGCGCGATCCCGACCGTGGTGTTCGCCGAGCCGCCGCTGGGGATGATCGGGCTGACCGAACGCGAGGCGCGGGCGCGTCACGGCGATGCGGTGCGCATCTACCGCAAACGCTTCGTACCGCTGCAGTACGCGGTCGCCGGACGCGCCACCCCCACGCTGATGAAACTGGTCTGCAGCGGTGACGACGAGCGCGTGCTCGGCCTGCACGCGCTCGGGCCGGGCGTGGACGAGATGCTGCAGGGCTATGCCGTGGCGATGCGACAGGGCCTCACCCGCAGCCAGCTGAGGGACGCGGTGGCGATCCATCCGACCTCGTCCGAGGAGCTGCTGCTGATGCACTGAAAGGCGGGACGGTAAACTCCGCGCATGGACATCTTCCGCCTCGACCGCGGCACGGCGCCGCTGCTGATCAGCCTGCCGCACGACGGCAGCCACATTCCGCCCGGGATCGCAGCACGCATGCGCCCGGCGGCGCGCCGTTCGCCCGACACCGACTGGCACGTCGCGCGGCTCTACGCACCGCTGGCGCAGGCGCTGGGTGCCAGCCTGCTGCGCCCGCTGGCCTCGCGCTACGTGGTGGACCTCAACCGGCCGGCCGACGGCCACGCGCTGTACCCGGGGCGACGCGAGACCGGCCTGGTGCCTACCATCGGCTTCGACGGCGAGCCGCTCTACCTCGGTCCGGACGGCGAACCGGACGCCGCCGAAGTGCAACGCCGCGTGAACGCCTATTGGCGGCCCTACCACGAGGCTTTGCAGCAGGAACTTGCGCGGCTGCGCGCCCGACACGGCCGGGTGGTGCTGTGGGAAGGACATTCGATCCGCAGCCGCGTGCCGATGCTGTTCGAAGGGCGCCTGCCCGATCTGAACCTCGGTACCGCGGACGGCGCCAGTTGCGCGCCCGGATTGCAGCATCGCCTCGAGTCGTTGCTGGACGCGCAGGACCGCTACGATTCCGTGGTGAACGGCCGCTTCAAGGGCGGTTACATCACCCGGCACTACGGCCGGCCGGGCGACGGCGTCGATGCCGTGCAGCTCGAACTGGCGCAATGCAACTACATGGACGAGGAAAGCTTCGCCTGGGACGAGGCGAAGGCCACGACACTGCGTGAGGCGATCGAACCGCTGCTGCGCGCCTGCCTGGACTGACGCAAGTTCGTTCGCGCCGATCGCGACACCTCGCAAGTCAAGAGGGGCAGCGCGGCGGCGTGCGCGCGGCCGACGGCGCGTTCAGTCGGCGTATGCCGCAGCGGACGCATCGTGCTGTCGCCGCGCCGCCCGTGACGCCGGGTTCCGGCCGGGTCCGCGGCTTTCCAGCTCGAGGTTTCTCACCATGCGTAAGCTCCTGATCGCTTCCCTGCTCGTGGCGGGCGTGGCTCTTTCCGGTGTGGTGCTGGCCCAGGACGCGGCTCCCAAGGCAGCGACCAAGACCGAGCAGGCGACCTCCGCCACCAAGAAGACGGTGACCCATCACCATCGTGTCCACAAGACGATGAAGAAGAGTGCGACCAAGCCGGCCTCCGGCACGTAAGTCGTGGTACCGCCCGGGCCCTGTCCGCAGTGACGGCAGGGCCCTCGCTTCGCGCCGTGGCGATCCGTTACGGGTGGTCGGCCGGCAGCGCGGCGATGCACTTGAGTTCGATCGCGATCGGCGTGGGCAGCGCGCTGATCCCCAAGGTCGTGCGGCAGGCGTCCACGCCGGCGAAGTATTCCGCGTAGAGGCGGTTGTACGCCGCGAAATCGCGCGCCATGTCGGTGAGGAACACGGTCACGTCGACCAGGTCAACCCAGCGCGCGCCGCTGGCTTCCAGCACTGCGCGCACGTTGGCGAAGACCTGCCGGCACTGCGCTTCGATGTCGTAGGCGACCAGCCTGCCGTCGGCATCGTGCACGTTGCCGGGGATCGCGTTGCTGCCGGGCTGTCGCGGCCCGACCCCGGAGAGGAACAGCAGGTTGCCCACGCGCCGGGCATGCGGATACGCACCCACCGGCGCCGGCGCCGCATCGGTGCGCACCACGCCGCTCACGCGCGCGCCCGCCAGCGCTCGGCCAGGCCATCGAGCGCTTTCCGGTAGGCCTCGGCCAGCGTGTCGCGGCCGGTCACCACCAGCCCCAGATCGTGCATGTGGCCGTCGGTGAGGCCGTAGATCCAGGCGTGCACGGTCAGCGACTGGCCGCGGTCCCAGGCGTCCTGCACGATGCTCGTGCCGCACACGTTGAGTGCCTGCTCGAGCGCGTTGAGTTCGCACAGCCGATCGTGGCGCAGCGCGAAGGCCACCTCCGGCGGCAGCGCGGGGGCGTGCTTGACCGCCACGTCGTTGACGTGGCGCAGCCAGTTGTCGATCAAGCCGAGCCGCGATTCGTTCAGCACCGCCGCCACGCCGCCGCAACCGTAGTGGCCGACCACCAGGATATGCTCGACCTTCAGCACGTCGACCGCGAACTGGATGGTGCTCAACGCGTTGAGGTCGGTGTGCACCACCACGTTGGCGACGTTGCGGTGCACGAAGATCTCGCCCGGCGGCAGGTCGACGATCTGCGTGGCCGGCACGCGCGAGTCCGAGCAGCCGATCCACAGGTACTTCGGCGCCTGTTGCTGCGAAAGCCGTTCGAAGAAATGCGGATCGGCGGCAGTGACGCCGGCAGCCCAGCGGCGGTTGTTCTCGAGCAGGTCCTTCAGGGTGTGCGGCATGGTTCTTTCCAGTCAATAACGGATACAGACGTTCTTGGGCTCGGTGAAGAAGGCCAGCGCCTCGGTGCCGCCCTCGCGGCCGAGGCCCGACTGCTTGGCGCCGCCGAAGGGCGTGCGCAGGTCGCGCAGCAGCCAGCAGTTGATCCACACGATGCCGAAATCGAGCGCCGCGGCGACGCGGTGGGCGCGCGACAGGTCGGCCGTCCACAGCGAGGCGGCCAGCCCGTAGGCGCTGTCGTTGGCCAGCGCGACGGCATCGGCCTCGTCCTCGAACGGGATCAGGCTGACCACCGGGCCGAAGATCTCCACCTGGTTGGTGGCCGCCGCGTTGGGCAGCCCCTCGATCACCGTGGGCGCGACGAACCAGCCGCCGGCGCAGCGGCCGGGCAGGGACAGCGCTTCGCCGCCACACAGCACGACGGCGCCTTCGTCGCGTGCCTGCGCGATGCAGCGCATCACCTTGTCGAAATGCGGCCGGGACACCAACGCGCCGAGCTGGGTTGCTGGATCCTGCGGGTCGCCCACCACCAGTCGCCGCACGCGCTCGAGGTAGCGCTCCTTGAACGGCGCGTAGATCGATCGCTGCACCAGCAGGCGCGAGCCGCACAGGCAGATCTCCCCCTGGTTGGCGAAGCCGGAGCGCACGATGGTGTCGAGGTTGGCGTCCGAAAGATCCGCGTCGGCGAAGACGATGGCGGGGTTCTTGCCGCCCATCTCCAGCGAAAGCTTCTTGAAGGCTGGCGCCGCCGCCGCGGCGATGGCTGCGCCGGTTGCGGTGCTGCCGGTAAAGGAGATCGCCTTGACCGCCGGGTGTTCGACCAGGGCCTGGCCCACGCTGGGGCCGCGGCCCTGCACGATGTTGAGCACGCCGGGCGGAAAGCCCGCCTCGATGCTGAGCGCGGCCAGCCGCGCGGCCGTGCACGGCGTCACCTCCGAGGGCTTGGCCACCACCGTGTTGCCGGCGGCCAGGGCCGGCGCGATCTTCCAGGTGAACAGGTACAGCGGCAGGTTCCACGGACTGATGCAGCCGACCACGCCGAGCGGCTGGCGCAGGGTGTAGTTGATCGCGCCCGCGTCGGGCCGGCCCAGCGGCGTGGCGTGCGATTCGCTTTCCCAGGCCTGGATCGCGGCTGCGAAGTAGCGCAGGTTGCTCACCGCGCGCGGGATGTCCAGGCTGCGCGCCAGCGCGAGCGGCTTGCCGCTGTCGCGCGACTCCAGCGCGGCGAAGTCCTCGAGGTCCTGCTCGACCAGGTCGGCGAGGCGGTGCAGCAGGCGGGCGCGCCGGTCGATCGGCAGCGCGGCCCAATCGGCGGCCGCGCGCCGTGCGGAGGCCACGGCGTCGGCCACGTCGTCCGCGTCGGAATCGGGGCAGTGCGCGAAAACCTCGCCGGTGGCGGGCTCGTGCACGTCCAGCCAGCGGTCCGCCCGCGACGCCACGAGGCGGCCGTCGATGAGGTTGGCGAGGCGCAAGGAAGGCATCCGCGCAAGCTTACGACCTGAGGCCTCCGATTGCACCGGACGCAGGCGTATGCGCCCCGCCGCCTGTCTCTCCCCGTGTTGCAGCGAGCTTGCTCGCGAGGCTATGGCGCTGGTGCAGCATCCGGTCTCGCGTGCGGCATCCGGACCACGGGGTCGCGAGCCCGCTCCTGCAAGAGACGCGGGACGCTAGCTCAGCGCGCGTGTGCGGCCGCCGTCGACGGCGATGCTCACGCCGTTGACGTAGGCGGCCGCCGGGGTGCACAGGAACGCGATCACGGCGGCGACATCGGCAGGCTCGCCGAAGCGGCGCGCGGGAATGGTCGCCACCAGGTCGCGTGCGATGTCGTTCTCGCTGCGGCCGCTGGCACGGGCCTGGGCGGCGAGCAGGCTGTCGAGCCGGCCGGTTCGGGTGTAGCCGGGGAGCACGTTGTTGACGGTGACGCCGTCGGCGGCCAGTTCGCCCGACAGCGTCTTGGCCCAGGCGGCCACCGCCGCGCGCACGGTGTTGGACACGCCGAGGTTGGCGATCGGCTCCTTCACCGAGGTGGAGATCACGTTGACGATGCGGCCGTAGCCGGCCTCGCGCATGCCCGGAAGCAAGGCCTGCACCATCGCCTGGCCGGCGATCAGGTGCTGGCGGAAGGCGGCCTCGAAGGCGGCGGGGTCGGCGGTGTGCGCCGGCCCGCCGGGCGGGCCGCCGCTGTTGTTCACCAGGATGTGTACCGCCTCGGCGGCGGCGACGTCGGTGACGATGCCCTGCAGGCGAGTGGTGTCGAGCATGTCGACCGCCTGCCAGCGGTGCTGCTGCCCGCGGGGGCAGGGCAGCCGACCGGCCAGTTCCTCCAGGGCGTCGGCCGAGCGGGAGAGCAGGGTGACGGTGGCGCCCAGTTCCGCCAGCTCGATGGCGGTGGCGCGGCCGATCCCTTGCGAGGCGCCGCAGACCAGCGCATGGCGACCACCCAGATCCAGTTGCATCGTCAGCTCCTCACTGTCGTTGTGCCGCTGCGACGCCGGCGGCGTTGCGCGCCCTCCGGCTCAGCGTGCCTGCCACTGCAGGAAGATCGCCGCGAACCAGCAGGCCCAGGCCAGCCAGGGCATCACGCGCCACAGCCGGAACCAGCGGGTGATCGCCGCGTCCTGCAGCAGCTCCGGCAGGCGCGGCTGGGTCGAGCGCAGCACGTGCTGCATGCGCATCCACGTACGCAGGCCGCTCGCCTGGCCCTGCTCCGGCTCGGCGATGATCCTCCACTGCTGCGGGTGATGCTCGCGTAGCAGCGCCGCGATGCGGAACTGCGCGACGTAGTACAGCACGAAGGACGCGACGCCACAGGCCAGCAGCGCGAGGTAGACCATCACGGCGAGGTTCACGATTTGCTCCCGCTCCAGTGCGTGGGCAGGGCGGTGCGCAGCGTGTTGAGCACGCCCTTGCCTTCCGGCGCCTTGTCGCAGATCGCGTTGTCCACCGCCTTGGCGTAGCTGTCGTTCATCATGCCCAGCCAGACCGTGCCGTCGGGGCCGTGCGGGATGCGGAAGCTGCCGGTGGAGGTCATTTGCACCGGCGCCTCGGCCGAGAACGCGGCGGGCGACTGCTCCCAGTAGGTATCGCCCGACTGCTGCTGCGCCGAGCTGTACACCACCAGGTAGCGCGCGCGGTCACTGGCCACCTTGTAGCTGCCGAACGCACCGGTGGTGGCGCTGCTCCAGCCCATGTACTCGCACAGCTGCACGTCCTGCGAGTCGATCGGCTGGAAGCCTTCGTCCAGCAGCACCACCGTGGGGGCGAACAGGTAGCTCGAATGCAGCCAGCGCCCGTTGAGCTCCGACTTCAGCGCGATCTTATAGGGCAGCTTCGCGTCGGTGGGCAGGCGGAAGGCGAGAAAGTAGCTGCGTACCCCGTTGAGGTTGGCCACCATGCTGCCTGGACCCAGCACGAATTTCTTCGGGCGCCAGGGCAGCGGCGTCAGGTAGGAAAAGTCGGCGAAACTGCCGCAGCAGGGTGTGGCCTGCTGCAGCTGCTGTCGCGCCTGCTCCAGCGTGTTGCCGGTGCCCGACGGCGGGCGCAGGTTCGGCGGCACCAGCACCTTGACGCTGTGGCAGGCGCCCAGCAGCAGGGTGAGGGTGAGCAGCAGGAAGGCGGGGAGCAGGCGGCGAAGCATGATGGTCAGAAGTCGGCGGATCCGGCGGCACGCGGGTAGGGAATGGCGTCGCGGATGTTGGAAAGACCGCACACATAGCACAGCAGGCGCTCGAAGCCCAGGCCGAAGCCGGCGTGCGGGACGGTGCCGTAGCGGCGCAGGTCGCGGTACCAGGCGTAGGTGGTCGCGTCCAGGCCGAACTTGGCCATGCGCCGGTCGAGGTAGTCCAGGCGTTCCTCGCGCTGGCTGCCGCCGATGATCTCACCGATGCCCGGCGCGAGCACGTCCATGGCGGCGACCGTCTTCTCGTCGTCGTTCAGGCGCATGTAGAAGGCCTTGATCGCCTCGGGGTAGTTCATGACGACCACGGGGCGGCCGACGTGTTTCTCGGCCAGGTAACGCTCGTGCTCGGTCTGCAGGTCCACGCCCCAGGCGACCGGGAACTCGAACTTCTGGCCGGACTCCCTCAGGATCTCGATCGCGTCGGTGTAGTCGATGCGCTCGAACGGCTGGGCGATGAAGTGCTCCAGGCGGGTGACCGCCTCGGGCAGCACGCGCTCGGCGAAGAACGCCATGTCGTCGGCGCGCTCCTCCAGCACCGCCTTGAAGATCGCCTTGAGGAAGCGTTCGGCGCAGTCGGCGTCGGCGGCCAGGTCGGCGAAGGCGATCTCCGGCTCGATCATCCAGAACTCGGCCAGGTGGCGGGGCGTGTTGGAGTTCTCTGCGCGGAAGGTCGGGCCGAAGGTGTAGACCTTGCTCATCGCCAGGCAGTAAGCCTCGACGTTGAGCTGCCCGGACACCGTGAGGAACGCCTCGCGGCCGAAGAAATCCTTGCGGAAATCGATCTTGCCCTCGTCGGTGCGCGGCAGGTTGGCCAGGTCCAGCGTGGACAGGCGGAACATGTCGCCGGCGCCCTCGGCGTCCGAGGTGGTGATGATCGGCGTGTTGACCCAGAAGAAGCCCTCGGCGGTGAGGTGGCGGTGGATCGCCATCATCATCGTGTGGCGCACGCGCGTGACCGCGCCGAACAGGTTGGTGCGCGGGCGCAGGTGGGCGACCTCGCGCAGGAACTCCATCGAGTGCTGCTTGGGCTGGATCGGGTAGGTTTCCGGATCGTCGACGAAGCCGGTCACCACGATCTCGCTCGCCTGGACCTCGAAGGCCTGGCCCTTGCCCTGCGAGGGCACCAGCGTGCCGGTGACGATCACGCCGGCGCCGGCGGTCAGGTGCCGGACCTCGCTCTCGTAGTTCGGCAGCGTGGCCGGGGCCACCGCCTGGATCGGATCGAAGCAGGAGCCGTCACTGACGTTGACGAAGGACAGGCCCGCCTTGGAGTCGCGCCGCGTGCGTACCCAGCCGCGCACGGTCACCGTGCTGCCGGCCTCGACGGCGCCGGAAAGGGCCTGCTTGACACTCACTACCGCCATGGGATTGAAACTCCTGCGCGCGCGCCGCATCTGGACTGTCATGTTCGATCGCGCCGGGAGCGGCGCGTCGGGCAAACCCACATGATAATGTAGGCCCGCGGCCTTCTTCACCCTGCGTCCATGAGCATTTCGATCACTCCGCCCGCGCGCGAACGCATCCGCCAGTTCCTCGACCGGACGCCCGGCGCCGCCGGCGTGCGTTTCGGCGTCAGGCGCACCGGCTGCTCCGGCTTCGCCTACGTGGTGGATCTGGCCGACGCCGTGCAGCCGGACGACCGCACCCTGGACGTGGACGGCATTCCGCTGATCGTCGACGCCAGGAGCCTGCCGATGGTGGACGGCACGGTGATCGATTTCCGCCGCCAGGGCCTGAACGCCAGCTTCGTCTTCCACAACCCCAACGCCACCGGCGAGTGCGGGTGCGGGGAGAGCTTCACGGTCGGCTGAGCCCCGCCGACGGTCGGCAGGAGCGGCTTGCCCGCGACGCCTTCCCGGCCGCACCGGGACGGAGATCACGGGAAAGTCCGACCGTGCGGTGCCTTTACCCGGTGGCCGGGGTCGCGATACACTTCCGCTTCTGTCCGCGCCCCATGGGCGTGGGCGGGCACTTGCCTCACCGCATCCGGCGGGAGGCTGCGAGGCCCCTCGGGGCCGCATCCACAAGGAGCCAACACCAAGATGACCATGCGTCATTACGAAATCGTGTTCCTGGTCCACCCTGACCAGAGCGAGCAGGTCCCGGCCATGATCGACCGCTACAAGGCGCTGATCGAGGCCGACGGTGGCAAGGTCCACCGCCTGGAGGACTGGGGCCGCCGCCAGCTCGCCTACCCGATCGAGAACCTGGCCAAGGCGCACTACGTGCTGCTGAACATCGAAGTGGGCCAGAACGTGCTGAACGAGCTGGAGTCCGGCTTCCGCTTCAACGACGCCGTGCTGCGCCATCTCGTTATCAAGCGTGACGAGGCCGACACCGAGCCGTCCTTCATCCTGAAGTCGAAGGAGAAGGACGACGCCAAGTCCTCGCGTCGCCGCGACGACGACGGCGACGGCGACGACCGCCGCGGCAGCCGTGACACCGACCGCGACAGCGACGACTGATCCAGGAGCACCCAGCCATGTCCAAGTTCTTCCGCCGCCGCAAGTTCTGCCGCTTCACGGCCGAAAACGTGAAGGAGATCGACTACAAGGATCTCAACACGCTGCGCCAGTACATCACCGAGAACGGCAAGATCGTGCCCAGCCGCATCACCGGCACCAAGGCGCGCTACCAGCGCCAGCTGGCCACCGCGATCAAGCGGGCCCGCTTCCTGGCGCTGCTGCCGTACACCGACAACCACGACGTCTGACGATGCCCCTTTTCTCTCCCCGATGGGGAGAGGGGGCTCGACGACCCAGTTCGGACAACCTCCACGGCTGCGCCGGCCTCACCGGCGCTAACGAAAGGAAAGACCCATGGAACTGATTCTTCTCGAGAAAGTCCGCGGCCTCGGCAATCTTGGCGACAAGGTCAAGGTGAAGCCGGGCTACGGTCGCAACTACCTCCTGCCGCAGGGCAAGGCGGTGCCGGTCACGGCCGCCAATCTCGAAGCCTTCGAGAAGCGCCGCGCCGAGTACGAAGCCAAGGCCAACGCGCTGCTGTCCGATGCCGAAGCCCGCAAGGCCAAGCTGGAAGGCACCGAGGTCACCATCACCGCGCATGCCAGTCCCGAGGGCAAGCTGTACGGCTCGGTCGGCCCGCGCGAGATCGCCGAGGCCCTGGAAGCGGCCGGCCACAAGGTCGGCAAGGGTGAGGTGATCCAGGGTGAAGGCCCGATCCGCAACACCGGCGAGTACGAGGTGACGATCGCCCTGCACGCCGACGTGCAGACGCAGATCAAGGTGATCGTGGTCGGCGAGAAGTAAGCCGCCCCATCCCGCTTGACGAAAGGAACGGGCGCTTCGGCGCCCGTTCTTCTTTGGGCCCCGGCAGGCCTCCCGCAACCGTCCCGGTCCTCGGGCCGGGTGTGGTCAGCGTCCCCGGCTCGGTGGCGTGATCACCTTGTAGGGGAGCTCGAACGGCTCCAGCGGCGCACCGCCCGAAGGGGCCGCCTGCATGCCGGGAGCGCCTCCGGTGGCGGCATCGCCCATGCGGTTGCCCTGCTCGGGCACGGCCGCGCCGCTGCCCAGGCTGGGATCGGCCGCGCTGCCGGCCATCGCGCCCTGGGCGGCGTCGTTGACGGTGCCCGCCTGTACCCCGCCGGTCGCACCGGGGCCAGCAGGGCTGCCGGCACCCATGCCGGTGCCGCTGCCGCTGACCGCGGGGTTGGCGGTGGTGCCGGTGTCCGGGCCGGGACCGGTAGGCGTCGGCGTGGGCATGGCGTTTTCTCCGGAAGCGGGATGCCCGGATACTGAGACGATCGCGGTGACCGCGCCGTAAAGCCGCCAGCCGCTTCGCAGCGCGGAGCGGTGCGCATCTCCGGCCTGTGTTCCCGCTCCGACGGTCGGGCGCTCCCGGTATCGTTGGCGCAGGGTTCGACCGCCGTGCGGCGGGCCGGCTATGCTCGCGCAGGACCGCAACGGGGGAGAGCGCATGCGCCGCCATCGGGAAACGCACCGGACCGGCCACATGGGCTGGCTGCGCGCCGCCGTGCTGGGCGCCAACGACGGTATCGTCTCCACCGCCAGTCTGGTGATGGGGGTGGCGGCCGCGCAGGCGGACCGGCACGCCGTCCTGGTCGCCGGCATCGCGGCGCTGGTCGCCGGCGCCATGTCGATGGCGGCCGGCGAATACGTCTCGGTGCACTCGCAGGCGGACAGCGAGCAGGCGGAGCTCGCCCGCGAGCGCGAGGAACTGGCCAGCAGTCCGGATGCCGAACATCGCGAGCTGGCGGCGATCTACGTGGGCCGCGGACTGGAGCCGGCGCTGGCGCGGCAGGTGGCCGAGCAGTTGATGGCGCACGATGCGCTGGACGCCCACGCGCGCGACGAACTGGGCATCACCGAGGTGCTCAAGGCTCGCCCGCTGCAGGCCGCGGCGGCCTCTGCCGCGAGCTTCGCGCTCGGCGCGGTGCTGCCGCTGCTGGTGGCGGCGCTGGTCCGTACCGCGCTGCTGGCCTGGGTGTTCGGCGTGTCGCTGGCCTGCCTGGCATTGCTCGGCGCGGCGGCCGCGCGGATGGGCGGCGCTCCCGTGGGCGTGGGCGCCTGGCGGATCGCGTTCTGGGGGGCGCTGGCGATGGCCCTGACCACGGGCGTGGGCCTGCTGTTCGGCGTGGCGGCATAGCGGCGCGACTTGCACATCGCCACCACCAGCAGTATGCAGGGAGGCGGACATCCCTCGAGAGCAGGTGAAGCACCTTGAAGAAGCGATCCTCGATCGGACAGTGGCTGGTGACCGGCGTGGTGGTGATCGTGGCCATCGCGATCGGCGTGTTCATCTGGCGCAAGGCGACGCAGGTCGAGCCGACCGCGGTCACCCGGGCGCCGGCTGCGGCGGCCAGTGCCGGGCCGGCGGCCGCGTCGAGCGCGATCCGCCATCCGATTGCGCAGGCGGGTCCCGCGCCGGCCACCACGGCGCCGTTGCCGGCACTGGACGCGAGCGATCCCAGTGTCGCCGAGGCCCTGCTCGGGATGGCCGGTGGTGACCGGCTCGGCGGCCTGCTGTATCGCGACCAGATCATCCGCCGCATCGTGGCCACCGTCGATGCGCTGCCGCGGCAGAGCGTGGCGAGCAACCTCATGCCGGTGAAGCCGCCCAAGGGCAGCTTCGTGGTCGAGCCGGCCGAAGGCGGCTTCGTCCTCAGCCCGCGCAACGCCGAACGCTACGCGCCCTACATGCGCGTGCTGGAAGGTGCCGATCCGCAGACGCTGGTGGCCTGGTATGTCGGCCATTACCCGCTGTTCCAGCAGGCCTACCGGGATCTCGGTTACCCGCATGGCTACTTCAACGACCGCCTCGTCGCGGCGATCGACGACATGCTGGCGGCGCCCGACCTGCAGACGCCCGCGTCGCTGGTGCAGCCCAAGGTCTTCTTCCGCTATGCCGACCCGGCGCTGGAATCGCGCTCGGCCGGCCAGAAGATGATGATGCGCCTGGGCCCGGCCGACGAGGCCAAGGCCAAGGCCAAGCTGCGCGCGATCCGCGCCCGGCTGACCGGGGCCTCGCTCCCGGCCCCGTCCCGCAGCTGAGGCGCTGCGCAGGCGGGGCCGGCGCGTGCACCGCCTGCGCAAGCGGCTGCCGCCGGCTCAGCAGTAGTTCGGCGGCAAGCCCCGGTGCACCGCGGTGGCCGCGATCGCCGCGTGGCCTACCGCTACGCTGATCTGGTTGAGCGCGCTGACCACGTCGCCGATCGCGTACAGGCCGGGCACCGTGGTCTGCAGGTGCGCATCCACCACCAGTGCGCCCTCGCCATCGAGTTCGGCGCCCAGGGCGGCCGCCAGGCCGGACTGGGCATCCGCACCGAGCACCGGATAGAGCGTGTCCAGGCGCAGGTGCCGGCCGTCGGGGAAACGCGCCTCGCATGCGCCCTCGGCCAGGGTCAGTGCGACGGGCGCCGGCCAGAGTTCCACGCCGGCCGCCGCCGCGCGCTCCTGCCATCGGCGGCCGGGCGTGTCCTGATCGGTGGCCAGCGCGCACACGCGCCGCGAGAAGGTGCGCAGGAACGCGGCATGGTCGATCGCCGCCTCGACCGGCGCCAGCACGCCGATCATGTCGTCGCGTGCCTCGTAGGCATCGCACACCGCGCACAGCCGCACCACGCCCTGGGCGATCGCCTCCTCGAGGCCCTCCAGGCGCGGCAGGCGATCGACGACGCCGGTGGCGAGGATCACGGTACGGGCTTGCCAGTGCCGCTCGCCGTCGCTGGCGATGAAGCCCTCGGCATGGCGCTGCAGCCGCGTGATGCGGGCTTCGGCCCGCGGCACGCCGTAGGCGTCGGCCTGCAGGCGGAAGCGCGCCAGCAGCTCGTTGCCGGCCACGCCGAAGGGAAAGCCGGGGCAGTTGTGGCTCGCCGGGATCCAGCGCGCCCGGCTGGCGCCGGCATCGGCCAGCAGCAGGTGCCGGCGGAACCGGGCGAGGTAAGTGGCGGCGGTGAGGCCGGCCGGGCCGGCCCCGATGATCAGGCAGTCGAGAGGCGCGTCGGGCATGGGTGGCTCGCAAAGTCGCGAGCATGGACCGCGCCGCCGTGAAGCGGGCGTCGCCGGGTTGCCGACGATCCAGCGCTCACAAGCCTTTGCCGGAGCGCCGACAGCGAGCCCTGCATAGTGTGATGTGCGTCACATTGTGCGGTCCGGGCGGATGCCACCGCCGAAGCCGGCGCAGGGCGCGGGTCCGGCCAGCCCGGGCGCGCCGCCATGGCACCGACCCGGCCAGCGATACGGGTGGGCAGGGACGCCTGCAAGGAGTGTGGCCTTGTCGGGATCCTTCACGCCAGCGTCAGCGGGGGGCGCCTTCCTTGCCGACGGCGGAGAGATGGGCGCGCGCATCTGCGCGTTCGACTGGGCCGCGACCCCGCTCGGGCCGATCGCCTCGTGGCCGGGCGCGTTGCGCTCGTTCGCGGCGATGATGCTGGAGAGCGAACTGCCGATCGCCCTGGGATGGGGCCCGGAACTCACCTGCCTGTACAACGACGCCTACCGGCCGTTGCTCGGCGGCAAGCCCGAGGCGTTGGGGCGACCCTTCCAGGACGTGTGGCCGGAGGCGCGCAGGCTCACCGAGCCCATGGTCGAGCAGGCCCGCCACGGCAAACCCAGCTGCCTGCGGGACGCCTGCGTCCTGCTGGAGCGGCACGGCTACCCGGAGCGCGCCTACTTCGATTACTGGATCGGCCCGTTGCGCGACGGGGACGGCAGCGTGGCCGGCCTGATCAACCAGGCGGTCGAGACCACCGAGCGGGTGCTGGCCGAGCGCCGCCAGCGTTTCCGCTCGCGGCTGGGCGACGCGCTGCGCAACCTGACCGACCCGCGCGAGGTGATGGCGGAGGCGGCCCGCCGGTTGGGCCGGCACCTGCGTGCGGACCGCGTCGGCTACGCGGAGCTCGACGACACCGGCGAGTACTTCACCGTGGAGAGGGACTGGGTGCGTGGCGACATGCCGACCGGCGTGGGCCGGCATCGCCTCAGCGAGTTCGGCCCCCGGCTGGTGGCCGAAGCCCTGACCGGCCGTACCTTGCGCGTCAGCGACCCGTTCGAGGACGGGCGGATCGACAGCGACGCGGCCAGGACGCACCACTCCCTGGGCGGCTTGCGCGCGAGCCTGACCGTGCCGCTGGTCAAGGGAGGACGGCTGGCGGCGTTCCTCTCCGTCCAGCAGCGCACGCCAAGGCACTGGACCGACGAGGACGAGGCGATCGTGCGCGAAGCCGCCGAACGGACCTGGGCCGCGGTGGAGCGCGCCCGTGCGGAAACGGCGCTGCGCGCCACCAGCGAACGGCTGAAGCTGATCCTCGAATGCACCACTGGCTACGGCATCCTGACGCTGGACCTGGAAGGGCGGATCACCCTGTGGAACCCCGGCGCCGAACAGCTGCTGGGCTGGTGCGAGGAGGAAGTCCTGGGCAAGCCGGCCGACATCTTCTACACGCCCGAGGAGCGCGCGCAGGGCATCCCCCGGCAGGAGATGAAGCGCGCCGCGGAAAGCGGCCGCGCGGTCGACGATCGCATGCACGTGCGCAAGGACGGCTCGCGCTTCTTCGCCAGCGGGCTGATGATGCCGCTGCGCAACGGTGGAGGCCGGCTGCTCGGCTACCTCAAGGTGCTGCGCGACCGTACGCTGGAACACCAGGCCCAGGAGGCGCTCGAGCGCGGCGTGGCCGAACGCACCGCGGAGCTGGCCGCCACCAACCGCCAGTTGCTGGCGCAGATCGAGGAACGCGAGCGGGTCGAGGCCACGCTGCGGCAGATGCAGCGGCTGGAGGCGGTCGGGCAGCTCACCTCCGGCGTGGCGCACGACTTCAACAACCTGCTGACCGTGATCAGCGGCAACATCGGCATCCTCGAACGCGCGCTCAATGGCCCGGGCATCGACCCGCGACTGCGCCAGCGGCTGGGCTACATGAAGGAGGCCGCCGCACGTGGCGCCAAGCTCACTACCCAGCTGCTCGCCTTCTCGCGGCGGCAGCGGCTGGAGGCCAAGGCGGTCGACCTCAACGGCATCGTGGCCGGCATGCGCGACCTGTTGCAGAGCTCCATGGGCGGTTCGGTGCAGCTGTCGATGAAACTGCAGCACGGGCTGTGGCCGGCGCTGGTGGACCCTACGCAGATCGAGCTGGT
Organism: Fulvimonas yonginensis; assembly: GCF_037137055.1. Taxonomy (NCBI): domain Bacteria; kingdom Pseudomonadati; phylum Pseudomonadota; class Gammaproteobacteria; order Lysobacterales; family Rhodanobacteraceae; genus Fulvimonas; species Fulvimonas yonginensis. The sequence goes on along the minus strand of NZ_JBBBNY010000011.1, from coordinate 20,049 downwards.
GATCCTGAACCTGGCGATCAACGCGCGCGACGCCTCCCCGGTCGGCGGCGAGCTGATCGTGGAAACCGCCAACGTGGCCTTGCGCGAGCCCGCGCGCCGGCCCGAGGAGCCCGGACCGGGCGACTACGTGATGGTAGCGGTCACCGACCACGGCAGCGGCATGACGCCCGAAGTGCTGGCGCGCGCGTTCGAACCGTTCTTCACCACCAAGGAGGTCGGCAAGGGGTCCGGCCTGGGGCTGGCGCAGGTGTACGGCTTCGCCAAGCAGTCCGGCGGTGGCGTGCGGATCGAGACGCGGCTGGGCGAGGGCACCTCGGTCAAGGTCTACCTGCCGCGCGCGGACGGTTCGGCCGATAAGGCGGAAGAGGCCGTGGCCAGTGCGGCGCGGCGTGAGCCGGAGCCGGCACGCCGCCGGATCCTGCTGGTCGACGACGACGCCGACGTGCGCGAGGTCACCGCGGCCATCCTCGCCGAGCAGGGCTACCAGGTGGTCGAGGCGGGCAGCGGCGGTGCCGCACTGGACGTGCTCGAGCGCGAGGGACGTGCGATCGATCTGATGCTGATGGACTACGCGATGCCTGGCATGAACGGCTCGGAGGTGGCGCGCGAGGCGCATGCGAAGCGCCCAGCGCTGCCGGTGCTGTTCATCACCGGCTACGCGGATTTCGCCACGCTCAGGGAGGTGGGGGACGAGCGGATCATCAGCAAGCCGTTCAGCGAGGAAGATCTGCTGGCCAAGGTACAGGCTGCGCTCGATGTGGACGTGGCCTGATCCGGCAGGCTGGCAGGCGCGCCCGTGCGCAGAGCGCAGAAGACCGCACGGTCCTGCGCTTGCGTTGCGGAGCGCCTGCCGCTTGACTCAAGCTGGTATCCGCCTGGCCGATACCGTTCCGAAGGCTTGTCCCGGAGATTCCGGGTGCTCGTGGAGGGCCTTGAGTTGAACCTGTCCGTCGTACCCGATTTCCTGGCCATTGGCGGGCTGGTCATGGTGTTCGCGTCCCTGCTCAAGCGCACGCGACAGACGCGCCTGCGCTATTGGCTGGTGGGCTGGGCGATGATCCTGGTCCACATCGTGGCGCAGATGGTCGAGCGCAACCTGTCGGCCGGGCCGGGCGCCGACGCGGCGCTGGCCGTGTCGCTCTCGATGCTGCTGCTGACCAGCGTCGCCTTCGTCTGGGCCGGCTCGGACAGCCGCCCCGCCTGGTGGTACGACCTCGGCATTACCCTGCTCGCCGCCGCTCCGGACGTCGCCTTCTTCGTGCTGGCCGCCTACGGTGTGGAGGCGCCGCTGCCGTTTCTCGGCTGCACCGTGCTCGGCCTGCTCTCGACCGCCTGGGTGTTTCGCCGCGACCGTCGCCGGCCGCGCTGGTGGCAGCCGGTCCTGGTCGGCATCTACGCGCTGCAGGGGCTGCTCGCCTGGCAGGGGAGGATCGAACAGGCGCTCAACTGGATGCTGTTCTGGCATTACCTGGCGGTCGCGTTCTGCTTCTACCGCGGCGCGGCCCGCCCGACCGTGGGCGTGCTGTTCACCACGGTCAGCTTCGTCGCGTGGGCGGCGGTGTTTCCGGTGGCCTCCGCGCTGACGCCCTGGCTGGACGGTTGGGGCATCGAGAACGAGGCCTGGAACCTGCCCAAGTTCCTGGTCGCCACCGGCCTGATCTTCACCCTGCTGGAGGAACAGATCGGCCAGGCCGAACACGCCTCCCAGCACGACGAGCTGACCGGCCTGCCCAATCGCCGCGTGTTCGCGCGCCGGCTCGAGCACGCGCTGCGGCGGGCGCGCGACAGCCGCGGCCGGATCGCCATGCTGGTGATCGACCTGGACGACTTCAAGCGCATCAACGACACGCTGGGCCATGCCGCCGGCGATGCCTTGCTGCGCTTCGTGGCGCAGCAGTTGCAGCAGGGCGTGCGCGCCGGCGACACGCTGGCGCGCCTGGGCGGCGACGAGTTCGCGGCGATCCTCACCGAGGTGGCCGATCGCGAAGCGGCCGAGGCGCGCGCCGACCGCCTGGCGCGGGCACTGGAGGCGAGTACCGACTTCCAGGGGCATCGCCTGTCGATCGGCGCAAGCATCGGCCTGGCGCTCTATCCCGACGATGGCCAGGACGAGACGCGCCTGTACGCGGCCGCCGACCGCGCCATGTACGCCAGCAAGCTCGCCCAGCGCAACGGCACCGATCCGGCCGCCGAGCCCGCCTGAGCGCCGTCGCTACGGCCGCTCGCGGGTGAGGCCGACGTCCCGCGCGGTACCGCCGGCATCGGACGACGGGCGCTGCGCCTGCGGCAGGCTGCGCGCCTGCTCGCGCTCGGCCAGCCACTGGCGGAAGCCGGCCTCGTCCACCGGGCGGCAGATCAGATAGCCCTGCAGGCCGTCGCAGCCGAGGCGCTCCAGCGCCAGCCGCTGCGCCACGGTTTCCACGCCCTCGGCCACCGCGGCCACGCCCAGCCGGTGCGCCACGTCGATGATGAAGCCGGCCAGCGGCGTGGAAGCGCTGGGATGCAGCTCGCTGACGAAGGCGCGGTCGATCTTGAGCACGTCCAGCGGCAGCCGCTGCAGGTAGCTCAGCGACGAGTAGCCGGTGCCGAAGTCGTCCAGCGCCAGCCGGAACCCGGCGGCGGCAAGCTGGCGGAGCGTGTCCAGCGCGCTGTCGAAGTCCTGCAGCAGGGCGCTCTCGGTGAGTTCCAGGGTCAGCCGCGACGGCTCCACGCCGGCGCCGCGCACCTCGGCCTCCAGCTGCGCGGCGAACTGCGGCTGGGCGAGCTGCCAGGCACTGACGTTCACCGCCAGGCGGTCGCCGAAGGCCACGCCGTCGCGGTCCCAGGCGCGGATGTGCGCACAGGCCTCGCGGATCACCCAGGCGCCCAGCGCGTGGATCAGGCCGGTCTCCTCGGCCAGCGGGATGAACACGCTGGGCGACAGTTCGCCGAGCTGCGGGTGCCGCCAGCGCAGCAGCGCCTCGGCGCCGAGCAGATCGCCCTGGCGGCTCACCAGCGGCTGGAAGTGCAGGGCGAACTGGGCCGGCATGCGCTCCTGCTCCAGCGCGGTGCGCAGGCCGCGCTCCAGCGCCAGGCGCGTGTCGGCCTCCTGCTGCATCGGTGGCAGGAACAGGCGCACGGCGTTGCGTCCCGCGGCCTTCGCGCGGTACAGCGCGATGTCGGCGCGTCGCACCAGGTCGGCCACGTCCGCCTCGCCGGAGGGAAACACGGCCACGCCCACGCTCGCGCCGGCGGCGAGGATGCGGCTGTCCACCATGACCGGTTCGGCCAGCCGCGCGACCATCCGCTCGGCCACCGCCTGCGCCTGTGCCTGCGCCGCCTCCGCGTCGCCGCTCAGCGGGCCCAGCACCAGCACGAATTCGTCGCCGCCCAGGCGGGCCAGCAGCGCCTCGGCCGGCGCCGCGGCGAGCAGCCGGTCGGCCACCGCTTCCAGCATGCGGTCGCCGATCGGGTGGCCGAGCGCGTCGTTGATGGTCTTGAAATTGTCCAGGTCGATCAGCAGCACGGCGCCGTGCTGGCGCCGCGCCAGCACCTCGGCATGCAGGTCGGCCAGCCGGTCCAGTGCACGCAGGCGGTTGGGCAGGCCGGTCAGGCTGTCGTGGTAGGCGACGTGGCGCAGGTTGAGCTCGGCGTCGCGCCGGATCTGTGCCTCCGATTCCAGCCGGCGCGTGGTCTGTTCGAGCTGCACGGTGCGCTGGTGCAACTGGGCCGCCAGCGACAGTCCCATCAGCAGCACGAAAGGCAGGAAGGAGAAGGCGTCCAGGTAGGGATAGCGGTAGCCGAGCGCATCGACCACCACGTCGCCCCACAGCAGCGCCGCGAACTGCGCCAGCAGGCAGACCGACAGCAGCGAGCCGCGCAGCGGCTCGCCGCCACGGATCTGCGCCACCGCCCGGAACAACGCCCACAGGAAGGCCAGGTAGGTCAGCGCATGGAACAGCACGCCCCAGTTCGAGATGTCGCCGGTCAGGCCGTAGAGCTGCTCGCCCCAGGGCAGCACGATGCGCCTGCCGGGCGCCAGGCTCGAATAGAACAGGGTGCCGGGCCTGACCAGGTCGAGCCAGAGGAAGCCGCCGGCCATCGCGCCCACCACCAGCTGCAGCTGCCGCTGCGGCGGGCCGCCGGTATAGGCGCGGATGAAGATCACGAAGGGCAGGAACGAGACGGCCGCCGACGCGATCATGACCCGCAGCGCCAGCGTGGCGTCGGCCATCGAGCGTGCCGTGTGCAACAGGGCGTTGCCGCCGGCGAGGATCGCGACGCACAGGCACAGCAGCGCGTAGGAGAGGTAGATCGCCTCGCGGCGCCGCCACAGGCCGATCACCGCGAACTGGGCGCCCGAAGCGAGCGCGATGCCGGCGGTCGCCAGCAGTGCAGTGGTGTAGTAGCCGAACGTGATCGGGCCTTCGTCAACCACCATGCCTTCCTCGCATGCACGGGCTGCCCATGCACGATAGCCGATGCGGGTCGGCCTGCCCAGCCGGGGAGCCGGTGACTTTCCGCCTAGGCAAAGTGCACCGGGTGCCCCGGTTCGCCCAGCGGCGCCTCGATCGTGCACACCACGCCTCCGGGCGCGAAGCGCAGATCCACCTGTCCCCCGATTTCGTGGCGCAGCCCGCGCTCGATCAGGCGGGAGCCGAAGCCGCGTCCCGAGGGCGGCCGTACCGGCGGACCGCCGGACTCGGTCCAGCGCAGGTGCAGCAGGTCGTTCACCGTCCAGTCGATGTTCACCTGGCCGCTGTCATTGGACAGCGCCCCATACTTGACCGCGTTGGTGCACAGCTCGTGCAGCACCATCGCGAAGGCCAGCGCGTGGCGCGGCGGCAGCCATACCGCGGGTCCCTGCGCGTGCAGCCGGTCGCGATGCTGGTCACGCCACGGGGCGATCGCTTCCTGCACGACCGTCTCCAGCGATGCGCCGCCCCAGTGCTCCCGGGTGAGGATGTCGTGCGCGCGCGACAGCGCCATCAGCCGACCTTCGAACTGCTGGCGGGCCTGTTCGGGATCGACACCGTGGCGGAACGACTGCGCCGCCATCGACTGCACCGTCACCAGCGTGTTCTTCACGCGGTGGTTGAGCTCGTTGAGCAGCAGGCGCTGGTGCTGCTCGTGGCGCTTGCGTTCGGTGACGTCGTTGAAGATCACCGCCAGGCGGCGCCGGCTGCCGTCCTCCAGGCGCGAGACGAACACGTCGAACACCCGGCCGTGCGTGAGCAGGCCATGCTCGAAGCGGCAGGCCTCGCCGCTGGCGACCACGTTGTCGAAGGTGTCGTACCAGAACGACGAAGCCTCCGGGAACACCTCGCGCATGGTCCGTCCGACCACGCCGCCGATACCCGTGTGCCTCACGAAGGCCGGGTTGGTGGCGAGGTAGCGGTAGTCGGACGGTGCCTCGGCGGGAGCACGGGTCTTTTCGACGAGGCAGAAACCTTCATCGACGGCATCGAACAGCGCCCGGTAGCGCCGTGCGCTCTCGCGCAGTGCGCGCTCGGCGCGGGTCCGGGCGACCACCGACCAGGTCCGCTCGGCGACGTCGCCGATCAGCGCGACCTCCTCGTCGGTCCAGTGCCGGGGGCGCATCTGGTGCACGTAGAACGCGGCGACGAAGCGGCCGTCCTTGTACAGCGGCACGCCGACACCGGCACGGATCGAGCCGGCCTCCGCGTAGGCGCGTCCGGCGCCCTGCGTGCGCGCGTCCTCCAGCGTGTCCTCGATCACCACGGTCTGCCCGGCGCGGTAGTGTGCCAGTACCTGCGGGCCGAAGTCGGACAGGCGGACGCGCCCGGCCAGGCTCGGCATCGCACCGTCGGTCCAGTCCCGTTCGACCAGGAAGTACTCGCCGCTCGGGTCGACCTCGCCGTAGCCGCAACGGCCGGCACCCAGGTGGCGGCCGAGCAGGGTGCTGATGGTCGAGACGGCACGCGCGGCGTCGGTGAGGCCGCGAACCTGGTCGCCCAGCTGCAGCAGGAACGACTGGCGTGCCTCGCCCTGGCGCAGCCGCTCCTCCATGCGGCGCCGGTCGCTGGTGTCGCGCGAGACGCCCACCACCTGCGTGATGCCGCCGTCCTCGGTACGCACCGGTCCCCACACGAACTGGAAGTAGGCCCGCACGCCACCCGGCCCGGTGAAGAACAGTTCGTCCTCCACCGTCTCGCCGGTGGCGAAGATGTGCGCGATGTGTCCGTCCAGCCGGCGCGCCAGTTCGGTTGGATAGCCCAGCTCGAGAAAGGTCTTGCCCAGCAACTGCCCGGCAGGCAGACCGAACAGGTCCCGCATCGCGTGATTGACGTAGGTGAAGCGGTGCTGCCGGTCGAACGCGTACACGTAGTCGGGAATGGAATCCAGCGTGGCGGCGAGCTGGCGGGAGGCGCCGCTCCCCGGATGCGTGGCTGCCGCGGTCGCGCTGGTCCCGCGAAGGCTGGCCATCAGGGCCTGCTGGTCGTGATCCAGTTCGGCCTGCGCGTCGGCGGCGCTGCGCAGCCGGACCAGCTCGGTGATGTCTTCGGCGCGGTGGATGACCAGCGCCACCTCGCCGTGCGGGCCGAGCACGGGCGTGTTGATGATCTTCCACCAGGTCGGCGCGCGGCCGTCGCTTCCTTGCCGCATCGCCATCGGCATGCTGTCCGGCATGCGGCTGGCCAGCACCCTGGTGAAGGATTCGTGCAGCTGCCGCTCGATGTCCTCGCCGGCGTGTGCCGCCGCCAGGATGTCGAAGACGGTCCTGCCGAGCAGTTGTTCCCGGTGGCGTCCGTCCGAGCGCAGCAGCGCGTCGTTGGCCTCGAGGATGTGGAAGTCCGGCGGCGCGAGCAGCAGCAGCGGAGCGGGCGCGGCCTGGAACAGCGCGCGGAAGTCCGGACTGAGGCCGGTCCGGTCGAGCAGTTCGCGCAACCGCCTCTCGGCCCGGCTGCGGGTGGTGGTTTCCGCCACCGTGTGCAGGGCGCCGGCGACCCGCCCGTAGCGGTCGCGGATGGCCGAAAAGGTAAAGTCGAAACGGCGCTCCTGCAGATGGCCCGCGGCGTCCTTCAGGCACACCGCCCGGTTTTCCAGGCGGGCGGCCTCGCCACTGGCGAACAGGCGGTCCAGGATCGGGCCGATCCACCCCTGCATCTCCGGCCAGTTGCCCAGCATGGGACGGCCCAGGATCGCGGGGTGGCGATCCTGTGCGATCGCGCGATAGGCGTCGTTGTAGATCTCGATACGGCGCTCGCCCCACAGGATTGCCATGGGGAGGGGCGAGGCCAGGCAGATGTCGGTGGCCGTACGCAGGTACGGCGGCCAGCCGGCGATCGGCCCCAGCGCCGTGGCGGCCCAGTCGTGCCGACGGATGCGCTCGGCCATCTCGCTCGATCCGACCGGCCAGAAGGAAGGCTGCCGCGTGCTCTGGACCATGGACGCTCCACGCGCTGGACCGTCCGGGCATCATGGCAGCATGTCCGGCGCGTAAAAAGCTGACGCGTAAGGTTGTCCGCGTGTCGATCCCGCTACGCGTCGAGCGTCGTCTCCACACAGGCACCGTCGCCTGAGCCACCCGGAAACCCGTCATGCCCAACGCCCTGCGCTTCGCCCATCACCTCTGGCTGCTCGCATTGCTTGCAGCCACGCCCGCCGCCGCCGACCCGGTCCGCTATACGCTGGACCCGGACCATACCTACCCGAGCTTCGAAGCCGACCACATGGGCATGTCCACCTGGCGCGGCAAGTTCAACCACAGCAAGGGCTGGGTCGAGCTGGACCGTGCCGCCGGCCGCGGCGAGGTGGAAGTCACCGTGGCGCTGGACAGCGTCGATTTCGGCCAGGAGCCGCTCAACGCCTGGGCTCGCGGCAAGGACCTGTTCGATACGGCGAGGCATCCGCTAGCCGTCTACCGTGGCCGCCTCGCCGGTTTCGTCCACGGCGCGCCGACCCGCGTGGAGGGCACGCTGCAACTGCACGGGGTCACCCGGCCGCTGGCGCTGCGCATCGAACGCTTCAAGTGCATGGCGCATCCACTGTACAAGCGCGAGTGGTGCGGCGCGGACGCGTTCGGCCAGTTCGACCGCTCGGCGTTCGGGCTGGATGCGGGCAAGGACTACGGCTTCGACATGCGGGTGATGCTGCGCATCCAGGTCGAGGCGCTGCGCGACCGGTGACGCCGGCTGCGCGGTTTCTCGCCGGCGCTTTCACGGTCGGCAGGGCAAGCTGGCTGTCGCTGGCGCATCGCGCTTCCGTGGCCGGTGGTGGGACCCCGGCCCCCGTATCCCCCTTGCGGAGGCCCATGGTCGTGCCATGGGCATGGAAGCGCGATGCGCCGCGTCTTTCGTGAGGCGACGGAGCACTCCCGTGTCCGACAACGGTTATCGCTGCGGCCATGCCCCTTGCCAGTGCACCGTGCCCGGCGGCGGCCAGTACTGCAGCGAGCACTGCCGCGAGGCGGCCGCTTCCGGGCGTTCCGAAGGCGCCCCGTGCGGCTGTGGCCACGCGGTCTGCCGCACCGACCCGCAGGGCGACCTGCGCAAGGGCGGGGAGTGATCAGTAGGGCGTGCCGTCCTTGTGCGTGAAGCCCTTGCGACCTTCCACGTGCAGGTCGACGTCCGGATAGTGGCAGGCGTCCTCGTCCGAGCGCGTGCCGATCTCCAGGTAGACGGCCCACTCGCCTGAGCGGTTGATCAGGTGGTGGCCGTCCGCGACGCCCTTGGGAAAGGCGGCGCATTCGCCCGCGCGCAACGGCTGCTCGCCCGCGTCGGTGACCAGCACCAGCTCGCCCGAAAGCACGTAGACGAACTCGTCCTCCCCGGTGTGCCAGTGACGCTGGCTGGACCAGCCGCCCGGCGGCAGGCGGGTCAGGTTGACGCCGAAATCGGTCAGGTCGCCGGCGTCGCCCAGCGCCTGCTTGACGCGGTCCCTGGCCGCTTCGGCGAACGGTGCAGGGTAGCCCGAGCCGCGGCGTTCGGGCACCTTGGAGATGTCGATCTTCGGCATGGCTGGGCTCGTCGGGGAAAGCCGCATTATGGATGCGGGCGTGGCCTGCGCGGGCATGGCCACGGGTGGGAGCGGCAAGAGCATCGCGGGCGGCCCGCTCCTACAATGGCAGGCCCATCGAGCGAACGATTGCATGCCTTCCGACTACCACCAGGCCTCGCTGGCCGGCTTCGCCGCGCGGCAACCCACCGACCGCCTGTTCTTCGCCCTGATGCCGCCGTCCGACGCAGCCGCGCCGATCACCACGTTCGCCGAGGCGCTGCGCCGGCGCCTGGGGTTGCGCGGCAAGCCGCGGCCGACCGGTCACCTGCACGTGACGCTGCACCACCTGGGCGACTTCGCGGGCCTGCCCGCGCAGCAGGTGGCAGCCGCGGCGACGGCGGCGGCCGGCGTGGCCACGGCGCCGTTCGAGGTGCGCTTCGACCGTGCGGGCAGCTTGGCCGGCCGTGCGGGGCGGCACCCGTTCGTGCTGCTGGGCGACGCCGACACGGCGGGACCCGCCGGGCTGCAGGCTGCGCTGGGCGCACGGCTGGCGGCGGCAGGGCTGCTCCGGCGCGAGCGTCCTTTCGTGCCCCACCTGACGCTGCTGTACGACGCCCGGATGGTGGCGCCCCAGCCGATCGAACCGATCGGCTGGGAGGCACGCGAGTTCGTGCTGATCCACAGCCTGCTGGGGCGGACCGAGTACCGCGTGCTCGGGCGCTGGGCGCTCGCCTGGCGTGCGGGCGCCGCGCGCACGCCGCCACGACGATCCCCACGCTAGGTTGTTGCCCATGAAGGGAAGACGACGCCGGTTCGGCCTGATCCTGCTGCTCGTGGCGGTGCTGGTACTGCTGGTGCTGGGCGCGTTGCGCTGGCGCCAGCAGTTTCGCGCCGCGCCCGCCGACGAGGCGCTGCGGCCCGCTACCGCAGCCAGTGGCTGAGGCTCAGTCCTCGCTGTCGAGCACGCGGCCGGTCGAGGGATCGATGGTCAGCTTGACCCGGTGGTCGTTCTTGTCGTCGGCCTTGGCGCTCCACACGCCATCGTCGAAATCGAGGTCGTGCACGTTGGTGTAGCCCTGGGTCGCCAGCGCGGCGCGGACGTCGTCCTCGCTCAGCCGCGAGACCTCCTTGTTCGGGAACACCTTGCCGGTCTTCGGATCGACGCGCACGGTGACGTGGCTGCCGTCGGCACTGTGCGCATCGGCCTGCCACAGGCCGTGGTCGAACTCCAGGTCGTCGATGTCGGTGTAGCCCTGGTGGATCAGCGTCTCGCGCACCTGGGCCTCGGTCATCGCCTGCTGCTGCGCCAGTGCCGTGCCGCAGACGCCGAGCGTCAGCGCGAAGGCGGTCGAAACGAGCTTTTTCATGGCCGTCGCTCCACGGAGGGGATGCGTCCGAGTGTTGGCGGGCGCACGGCAATGGGTGATGAAAAAACCGTGAGGTGGCATGGGGGCATTCAGGCGGGTGTGATGGTGTCGGTCGCCTGGGCGATGGGGTGCCCGCGGCTGCGCGAGGAGCCCATCGTTGCGGCCCGCACGGGGGCTCCGCTCGCCACGGCTCCGGCGCACCATGTCCGAGCCGGGGCCCGCCGGCTCAGTGGCCCTGATCCAAGCGGTCGAAGTGGGTCAGCGCGTTGAGGACCAGCGGATAGCTGCCCAGCGTCTCGCCCCGCCAGATCGGATTGCCGGCGAACAGCAGCACGTGGCCCTTGCCGTAGCGCGCGTCCACGACGGCGGCGCGTTCGGCCATCTCGCCGGCGCCGTCGAGCAGGCCGGCCACCAGCAGATGCTTGGCGTCGGCGAAGCGCAGGATCACCCGCGGGCGCTGGTCGGCGGGAATCACCCAGGGGTTGTTGCGGGTCTGTTCCTCGTTCAGCGGTAGCGCCTGCCAGGGCTTGGCATCGGGCAGCGCCGGCGGCCGGGCGAAGGGGCGGCCTTCGGGGACGTCCTCGTCCTGCGGGCCGCCGCGTCCGGTCGGCCGTTCCGCGTCGGCGGCGTCGGGCAGGTGGCGACTGCCGGTGAGCAGGTTGGAGACGGTGAAGGACTGGCCTTCGGCGCTGTACACCGCCAGGCGGTCGCTGTCGTAGCCGGCGGCCAGCGGACTGTCGCGGTCGACGAAGCGCGCCTGCAGCACGCTGCCGACGACCTTGAGCCGGTTCGTCGGCGTGACGAACACGCCCGGCGCGAGGCCGGCGTCGATCGCGAAGCGCGCGGTGTCCTCCGCGGTGACCAGCAGGCCACCTTCCTGCACGAAGCGCTTGAGGCCGGCCAGGCCCGCCTCGCCGAGGCCGGGGCGGATGTCGGGCGTGCTGTCGATGTGCCCCAGGTTGGGGGTCAGCTCGGTGGTCTGCCAGGGCAGCGGATCGCCCCACATCGGCAAGCCGTCGACGATGCGGCGCAGGCTGGCGCCGCCGACCGGGGCGAACAGGATCACGTCGTACCTGGCGCGCAGGTCGCCCAGGTGAGCGACGTCCTGCGTGCTGATGTAGTCGTAGCGCACGCCGAGCTGGTCCAGCGCCATCCGCCACCAGCCCTCGGTCTGCGTGTCGAGCCAGGTGTGCATCAGCGCGATGCGCGGCAGCTTCCCGGCGGGCACGTCCACGCCGGCCAGGCCTGCCGGCACCTCCACCGGCTGCGTGAGCCGGCTCACCGGCACCTTCAGCAGGTCCGGGTCGGTGACGCGCACCACTTCGACATCGAACAGGTCGCCCATCGACCAGCCGGTGTCGTCGTACGGATGCTGCTGCGGATCCTTGGGCGACCAGTACTGGCGGTCGAGCAGGGCGTCGGCGATGCGCGAGTACGGCTGGTCCATGCGGATCACGTAGCTGCCCGCGGGAAAGCGGCGCTTGCGCGGCGGGTCGTCCTTGCCGTCCGCGGGCAGGGCCACGCTGAACGCCGCGTCGGCGCGGCTGATCTCCACGTGCTGGCGTTCCATCACGCGCAGCAGCTGGGCCTGGGTGCCGCTGCGCTTCTCGTCGGCGGGCAGCACGTAGGCGACCGGGCCGGCCTGCTGCGGCTTCTCGATCGAGCGCCTGGCCTTCAGGTAGAAGTTCTTCAGGAAGGCCTGCGTGTTGTGCGAGAAGTAGTCCAGCGCGGTGAGCACGCCGGTCTGCTCGTAGTTGTTGTTGTCGCGCTGCGACCATTCCACCTCGGGCAGCGGCGGGTTCGGGCGGTACCAGGTGCGCGCGTATTCGGCCGGCTCGAGGATGCGCTTCTGCGTGTCGGCGCCGCCGTTGCCGAAGGTCTCGTACAGGCGGCTGATGCCGTTGTGCATGGCGGCGACGAACATCAGGTAGCCGGGGCTCCAGGTGTCGAAGTCGCCGTGGGTGAACACGCCCGGCATGCCCAGTTCGGTCATCTTCTGCACGTTGTCCCAGCCCAGCTGCTGCCACTCGCCGGTGAGGATCGGGTCGATCCAGGCGTTGTAGGGGCCGTCGCCGACCGTGTTGTCGTACAGGAACGGCACCGACTCGTGCAGGTCGTGCAGCACCTGGGCGTGCCAGCCCAGGTAGGTATCGGCCACGTGGCGGGTGAGTGCGAGCGTCATGCCCATCGCGTCGCGGTTGTTGTCATGCGCGACGTAGTGGCCCCAGTAGAGCAGGTCCGGGTAGTTCCGGCCCGGGTGGGCCTTGTGCCAGCGGTACAGGTCGACCATGCGGTCGCGGCCGTCCACCTCGACGATCGGCGTGATCAGTGTGATCACGTGCGAGCGGATGTGCCGGATGTAGGGCGCCTCGTCCACCGCCAGGCGGTAGGCCAGCTCCATCAGTGCCGTGGGCGCGCCGGTCTCGGTCGAATGGATGCTGCCGGTGAGGTAGTACACCGGCGTGGTGCGGGCGATCAGCGCGTCCGCCTTCGCGTCGTCCATGCCGATCGTGCGCGGGTCGGCCAGTTGCGCCAGGCGCGCGTCGTTGGCCTCGAGGTCGGCGAGCAACGCCTCGTCGGCCACCGCCACGGCGATCATCTCGCGGCCTTCTTCGGTGCGGCCGATGGAGAACACCTTGACCCGCGGACTGGCCGCTTCCAGCGCGCGGAAATAGCGGTAGACGTCGGCGGAGTAGGGCAGCCAGTCGGCCGCGCCGGCGATGTGGCCGAGCACCGCCAGCGGCGTCGGCACGGTCGGCGAGGCCGGCAGGTAGTCGGTGAGCGGCGAGTTGAAGCGCGGATCGGTGGTGAACTTGGCGATCTGCGCGGTGTAGGCCGGGTCCACCGGCTGCGACGGATCGCGGGCGTAGGCGCTGGCGGCGAGGTCGGTTGCGGGCGTGCCGAAGGCGGATGCGGACAGGACCAGGCCGGCGAGGCAGGGCAGGAGGCGCATGGATTCCCCAGGGTGCGGAAACGGCCGGGGCACTGTGCCAGAAATGCTGTCGCCGTGCGTGCCGGCAGGAGCGAGCTTGCCCGCGATGCGCTTCGCTCCCGACCGAAGGAGAGGCATCGCGAGCAAGCCCGCTCCTACGGAAGCGTTTTCCGGCGCGTCCGGGTGAGTGCGACCCAGGTCGGCGCGTGGTCGCTGGGGCTGGGGAGCGCGCGCACCCAGCGGTCGACGCCGGCATCCGTGAGCCGCGGCGCCAGCGTGCGGTTGAGCAGCAGGTGGTCGATACGCAGCCCGGCGTTGCGCTCCCAGTGCTGGCGGAAGTAGTCCCAGAAGGTGTAGATGCGCTCCTGGCCGAAGCGCTGGCGCAGCGCGTCGGTCCAGCCCTGCGCGAGCAGCGCAGCATAGCGGTCGCGGCTTTCCGGCTGCAGCAGCGCATCCTTGCGCCAGGAGCGCGGGTTGTAGATGTCCTCGTCGGTGGGCACCACGTTGTAATCGCCGACCAGCGCGACCGGGTGCTCGCTGTCCACCAGTTGCCCCGCGTACTCCAGCAGGCGGTCGAACCAGGCCAGCTTGTAGTCGAACTTGGGACCGGGCTGCGGATTGCCATTGGGCAGGTACAGGCAGCCCACGACGAGCCCGTGCGCGGCCGCCTCCAGGTAGCGGCTCTGCGTGTCCCTGGGGTCGCCCGGCAGGCCACGGCGGCTCTCCAGCGGGTCCTGCCCGCGGGCCAGGATCGCCACGCCGTTCCACGAGCGCTGGCCATGCCAGATCACGCCGTAGCCGGCGTCCCGGATGGGGTTGGCTGGAAAGGCCTCGTCCGGTGCCTTCAGCTCCTGCAGGCAGGCGATGTCGGGCGCCTCGCGGTCCAGCCAGGCCAGCAGCGCGGGCAGGCGCGAGCGCACGCCGTTGATGTTGAAGGTGGCCAGCTTGAGCGGTTTGCGGGCGGGCATGGCGTTTCCTTCAGTACTGCGTCGCGCCCAGCAGCGAGAGCCGGTCCAGCAGGCGGTCCGTCCAGGGGCGCTCGCGCCACTGCGCCAGGGCGACCTCGCGCGATCGGGCGATGTCCTGCTCGACCACGCCGGTCATGTGCGCGGCGAAGTCGCGGTCGTAGACCAGCACGTTGGCCTCGTCGTTGAGGCTGAAGGAGCGGTTGTCGAGGTTGGCGCTGCCGACGATGGTCAGGTAGCCGTCGACGATCATCAGCTTGTTGTGGAACATCGCCGGCTGGTAGCGCCAGATGCGCGCGCCGGCCTCGAGCATTCCGCCCCAGAACGCCTGCGAGGCGTTGCGGATCACCTTGCTGTCGACGTAGGGGCCCGGCACCACCAGGCGGATGCGCACGCCACGCCGCAGGGCGCGCTGGAGCGCGGCCAGGGTCAGGTCGTCCGGCACGAAGTAGGCGGCCTCCACGTCGATCGAGCGGCGCGCGCCGTCGATTGCCATCAGGTACATCAGCTGGAGGTTCTCGCTGCCGCCGTCCGGCGAACTGGCCACCGTCTGCACCGCACTGGCACCGGCCGGCGGTACCTGCGGGTAGTAGGCCGGGCCGAGCAGGGCCTGGCCGGTGGTGGTGATCCAGTTGTCCTCGAACACGGCCTGCATCTGCGCCGCGCCGGGGCCGGTGACGCTGATCTGCATGTCGCGCCAGATGTCCGGGCGGTCGCCATGCCCATCCCATTCGTCGGCGATGCCCACGCCGCCGGTGAAGGCCACGCGGCCGTCGACCACCAGCAGCTTGCGGTGCGTGCGGTTGTTCACGCGGTCGATGTCGTACCAGCGCAAGGGGTGGAAGTACTCGAAGTGCACGCCGCCGGCGATCAAGGCCTCGACCACGTCCCGGTGCATGCGCGAGGAGCCGACCCAGTCGGCGATCACGTGTACGCGCACGCCGGCCCGGGCACGCTCGGTGAGTGCCTGTACGAACTCGTCGGCGACGCGCCCGGACCAGTAGATGTAGGTCTCCATGTCCACGCTGTAGCGCGCCGAGCGGATCGCCGCCAGCATCGCCGGGAAGATCTCCGCGCCGTTCTGGTAGTCGGCCACCGCATTGCCCTCCACCACCGCGGACCCGAGCAGGTTCCCGATCTCCCGCCGGAACTGCGCGCTTTCCACCGGACTGATCGGGCCGAGCGGGTGGACCAGCTGCTTTTCCTGCGGCAGCAGGTTGAGCACCAGGATTCCGAACACCAGCGTCGCGACGGCACCCAGCCCACCCCACCACAGCCGGCGCCGCCAGCGTGGGGTGGGTGGCGCCTCCTCGCGGTCGGCGCGGGGGGCTGCTGCGGGTTCGACGGACATCGCGGCTCCTTGGACTCGCGGGCTTGGGACCGTCGTCACCGAGCCCGATGCGTGCGCGCTGCCGGACTCATCATCCGGCCGCGGCGTGCAGTGCGGGTCAAGGCCTTCACCTGGCCGGCACTGCCGCGGTTGTCTGCTGTGTGCGTCCTGGGCTCGGGAGATCGCATGACCGACACGGATGTACGCAAGGTGGAACGCCGCGCGGACGTTCGTCGCGCGCTGGCCACCAGCAGCGCCACCTATCGCACCCGCAAGCGGCCGGTGCGGACGGGTCACAAGCTGTGGCTGGGCGCCTACGTGCTGACGCTGGTCGCGCTTGGCGTGCTGTTCTATCTGCTGCGGCTGGATTTCTTCGGCTTCCTCGGCCGCTACCTGCCGATGGCCCGGCGCGCCACCGTGGGCGCGATGGCGATCGTGCTCACGCTGGCCGCCGCGCGCCTGGTGCGCGCGTACGCCATCGAACGCGCGCAGACCGCGGTGACCCGCTACAACCTGCGCCGCATCCTGCGGCTGGTCGTGTACATGGTGCTGGCACTGATCGTGGTGTCGGTCCTGTTCGCCAACTGGTACGCCGCCGTGGCCTCGCTGGGGTTGATCTCGCTGGTGCTGGGCTTCGCGCTGCAGACGCCGATCACCAGTTTCATCGGCTGGCTCTACATCCTGGTGCGCGAGCCCTACCGCGTCGGCGACCGCATCCAGATCGGCGATGCCACCGGCGACGTAATCGACGTGACCTACCTGGACACCACGCTGTGGGAGGTCGGCGGCCCCTACATCTCGACCGACCACCCCAGCGGGCGCATCGTCAAGTTCCCCAACGCCAACGTACTGACCAGCGCGGTCTACAACTACTCCTGGCCGGTGTTTCCCTACATCTGGAACGAGATCACCTTCCAGGTGGCCTACGACAGCGACTTCGCCTTCGTGGCCCAGGTGATGCGCGAGGTCGCCGAGGAGGAGCTGGGCGAGGCGATGATCGAGCGCGTGCACACGTTCCGGAAGGTGCTGGCGCGCACGCCGGTGGACGAGTTGCAGGTGAACGAGCATCCCTCGGTGCTGTTCCGTATCAACCCCAACACCTGGGTGGATGCGACGGTGCGCTACGTGGTCGACCCGCGCCGCGCCGGCAGCGTGAAGACGCGGCTGATCGACACCATGCTGGCGCGGCTCAACGCACAGCCCGAGCGGGTGCGCTTTCCCAAGGGTGACAACCGCTGAGCGGCTGGACCGTCCGGCGCCTGCGTGCTTACATGCCGGGGTTCCCCAAGCACAGGTGCTCCATGAACCGTCTGCCCGCCCTCGCGATCGCCCTGGCGCTGACCGGCGCGGCCTCCGCTGCCGAGGCTCCGACCTTCGATCCCCACCGACTGTCGCAGGAAGTGCGCACGCTCGCTTCCGACGACTTCCAGGGCCGCGGCCCGGCCACGCCGGGCGAGCAGAAGACGATCGACTACGTGGTGGCGCAGATGAAGGCCGCCGGCCTGTCGCCGGGCGGCGAACGCCGGCCCGACGGCAGCCGCAGCTGGACCCAGCCGGTGCCGCTGGGCCGCTTCGAGATGGTCGGCACGCCCGCGCTGTCGCTGGCCGAGCACGGCAAGACCCGCACGCTCACCCAGGGCGAAGAGATCGCCGTGCGCGCGGCGATGGACGGCAGCCGCAAGGTGGACATCCGCAACGCGCCGCTGGTCTTCGTCGGCTACGGCGTGGACGCGCCCGAGCGCCACTGGGACGACTTCAAGGGCGTGGACCTGCACGGAAAGATCGGCGTGGTGCTGGTCAACGACCCGGACTTCGAGACCGGTCAGGGCGACTTCGGCGGCAAGGCGATGACCTACTACGGCCGCTGGACCTACAAATACGAGGAGGCAGCGCGCCAGGGCGCGCTCGGCATGCTGGTGATCCACGAGACCGCGCCGGCTTCCTACGGCTGGGCCACGGTGAAGAACTCCAACACCAACGTGCAGTTCGACATCGTGCGCGACAAGCCGACCGCCGAGCATCCCACGCTGGAGGGCTGGATCCAGCGCGACCTGGCGGTGCAGATGTTCAAGGCCGCGGGCCTGGACTTCGAGACGCTGAAGAAACAGGCGCAGACGCGCGCGTTCAAGCCGGTGACGCTGGAGGGCGTGACCCTGTCGGCGCGCTACGACGTCGACGCCAAGGTGATCACCTCGCACAACATCGTCGGCCGCATCGTGGGCGCCAAGCGCCCGGACGAGACGGTGATCTACAGCGCGCACTGGGACCACCTGGGCGTGGGCGCGCCGGACCGGACCGGCGACCGCACCTACAACGGCGCGGTGGACAACGCCACCGGCGTCGCGGCGCTGATCGAGATGGGGCGCGCCTTCGCGCATGCGCCCAGGCCGCGGCGTTCGGTGGTGTTCCTCGCCGTCACCGCCGAGGAGAAGGGCCTGCTCGGCTCGGAGTACTACGCCACCCACCCGCTCTACCCGAACGCCACTACCGTGGCCGACATCAACATGGACGCGCTGGACCCGCACGGTCCGGCGCGCAACTTCACCATCTCCGGCAACGCCAGGCTGGGCCTGCTCGACCGGCTGATCGCGGTCGCCGGGGCGCATGGCCTCAGCTACGCGCCGGACCCGCACCCGGAAGCCGGCAGCTTCTTCCGTTCCGATCATTTCTCCTTTGCCAAGCAGGGCGTGCCGGCGGTGTCGTTCGAATCCGGCAACGACCTGGTCGACGGGGGCAAGGCCGCCGGCGAGGCGGCCAGCAAGGCCTACACCCGCGACCACTACCACCAGCCCTCGGACGAATGGCAGGCGAGCTGGAGTTTCACCGGCATGGCGCACGACCTGGGCGTGCTGTACCAGCTCGGCGACGAGCTGGCCGATTCGGACGCCTGGCCGGAGTGGTCGAAGGATTCGGAGTTCCGCGCCGTCCGCGAGAAGACTGCCGACCAGCGCAAGTGAGGACACCCGTGCCTCCGCCGGCGGCGGGGGCGTGGTCTCACGGGGAGACCGTGATGGTCCGGCGGCCGAGCGGGTGTCCCTGCGCATCGGTCGCCAGCAGCCGATACTTTCCCGGGCGCAGGTACAGTTCGCCGATCGAGGCGCCGCCGGCGGGCCGCAGGCCCACGTCCGGGGGACCGTAGCGGGGCGGCGGGTCGAACGCCAGGCGGTCGGCGGCGATCGCATCGTCGCCCTCGCTCGCATAGCGCGCCTCGACCAGGCACGGGTATTCACCCCTGCAGATCTCCTCGCCGCGCACCGGGTACGGCCTGCGCAGGCCGCCCAGCGCCAGCCAGGTCGGGCGACCCAGCCGGAGCACCTGCGGCGGGAAGAACACGCTCACGTCGTAGCCCGCGCGCAATGCCCAGGGCTTGCCGGCCTGCATGAAGACCAGCGGCTCCTTCGGGGCGAGCTGCTTCATCACGGCCGTGTAGTCGGGATGGTCGTGCGTGGGATCCGGGTGCGGGATCAGCATGACCTGGTCCACGGTGAGCGGGTCGATGCCGCTGATGCGGCGGAAGTACTCGGCCATCGACCGTCCGCCCAGGTAGGTGCCGGCTTCCTGGATGTGCCCGTAGCCGGCGTCGAGCACCAGCCGCGCGTGCGGGTCGCGCTCGAAGACCCGCTCGTAGAGGTTGCGTGCCTGCCGGCTTTCGCGTGCGTCTCCGCTGGTTTCGCTTTCGGCCTCGTAGGCGACCACGCGGTAGCCGAGCCTGAGCGCGGTACGCACCATTTCCGCGCAGATCGGCTCCCGGGTGTAGAAGCCGGTGCCCTCCACGGGATAGCCGCGCTCGGCCAGATGGCCGTCGCTGGCGTACAGCGTTTCGGCGGCGAAGGTATCGAAGCCCTCCTCGCGCAGCCTCGCCAGCAACTGCACGGTGAGCGTGCGGGTCAGCGGCAGGTGGTGGGCCTCGTTGAGGAATACCGCCTGGCGGCCGCGCGCGAGCTCGCTGATCGCCTCGATGGCCGGGCGCGCCTGCGCCTCGCCGTCCGGCGGCAGCGGCCGGTCGTCCGGTTGCGGCAGTTCCTGGATGGAGAAGTTCGCCGCCGCGTTCGGGTAGTCGCCGATGAAGGTCTCGTACCAGCTCAGGTACTGGCCGATGATGATCGCGAACGCCGGGTTGGCGTCGCCCTGGCTCGCTGCCGCGAGCATCGCCTCGTAGCGCCCGAGCAGGCTCTTGCGGGTGTCGGCCTCGCGCATGAGGCGGTCGGCCTTGTCCGCCGCCCGCAGCTGCATGTCGCGCCATTGCGCGGCGGTGGGCGGAGCCTTCTGCGCGGGCACGGCGTGGACCATGCCGCCGGACAGCAGCAGCACGGCAAGGCAGGCGGCAAGCCCTCGGCAGCAAGGCATCGCGAGGCTCCAGCGCGTGGTACGGGCCGAAGTCTGCGCCGATCCGCCGCAGGTGCAAGCGGCGCGGGCCTAGCTGTGATCTCTCAGTAGGTTGTTCACCCGGGGCGATCCCGGGATTCTGGAGGTGCGACCCAACCAGCACACCAGGAACCCCGGATGAACCTGCAT
>NZ_JBBBNY010000010.1:0-123904 GCF_037137055.1 Fulvimonas yonginensis | reverse complement strand
CGAGCAGGGCTCGACCTCGAGGCGTAAGACGGGCATGTTTATGCAGGTTCATCCGGGGTTCCTGGTGTGCTGGTTGGGTCGCACCTCCAGAATCCCGGGATCGCCCCGGGTGAACAACCTACTGAGAGATCACAGCTAGCGCCAGGTCCGCGCCAGGCGCCTCAGCGTCATCCGAGCTCGATCGTGAGCCGGTCCCGCGCAGCGCTTCGCGAGAGGCGAGGGCGCAAAGGCGGGATATCAGGCCGCCGCCATCTGCTTGGGAATCGAGCGGTTGGTGTGGCTGATGCGGTTGGCGGCGTCCACGTAGACCAGCGTGGGCTGGAACTTCTCCAGCTCCGCCTCGTTGAGCTGGGCGAAGGCGGCGATGATGATCAGGTCGCCGGCCTGCACGCTGCGGGCGGCGCTGCCGTTGACGGAAATGATCCCCGAGCCCTCTTCCGCACGCAGCGCGTAGGTCACGAAACGCTGGCCGTTGTTGATGTCCCAGGCGTGGATCTGCTCGTACTCGCGGATGCCGGCGGCGTCCAGCAGCAGGCCGTCGATCGCGATCGAGCCCTCGTAGTGGAGCTCCGCGTGGGTCACCGTCGCGCGGTGGATCTTGGCCTTGAGCATGTTCAGGTGCATGACAGTCGGTTTCCGGCAGGGACAGCCTGCGTCCGCCGATTATCGAACCGCGGACGTTGCATCGCAACATTGCGGGAAACGGGCGACCGGGAACGGGGAACCTACGGCTCACACAGGTCCATGCCCGACTCGCGCATGGCCCCGAGACCGATGACGACGGAACGCCGACGTTCTCCCGTTCGGCCGTCCGAACACCGGCCGGGCGGTGTTCGCGTGCCATAATGCGCGATCCCGTTGCGACCACACCCCGCCATGACCCGCCGTCTCCTCGTCACCAACGCCCTGCCCTATGCCAACGGCCCGCTGCACCTGGGCCACCTGCTGGGCTACATCCAGGCCGACATCTGGGTGCGGGCGCAGCGCATGGCGGGCAACGAGGTGGCCTACGTCTGTGCCGACGACGCCCACGGCACGCCGATCATGCTGGCGGCCGAGAGGGCGGGCATGACGCCCGAGGCGTTCATCGAGGGCATCCGCGCCGGCCACGAGGCCGACTTCGCCGGCTTCGGCGTGGCCTTCGACCATTACCACTCGACCCACTCGGAAGAGAACCGCGAACTGGCGACGCTGATCTACACGCGCCTGCGTGAGGGCGGCTGCATCGCGCGCCGCAGCATCAAGCAGCTGTTCGATCCGGAAAAGGAAATGTTCCTGCCGGACCGCTACATCAAGGGCACCTGCCCGCGCTGCGGTACCCCCGACCAGTACGGCGACAACTGCGAGAACTGCGGCGCCACCTACGCGCCGACCGACCTGATCGAGCCGTACTCGGTGGTGTCCGGCGCGGCGCCGGTGCTGCGCGATTCGGAACACTACTTCTTCGAACTCTCCAAGTTCGAGGCGCTGCTGCGCGACTGGTTCGCCGGCCGCTACACCGGCGGCAAGCCGGTGGCGAACGCAGGCGTCGCCGCCAAGCTGCGCGAGTGGCTGGACGGCGGCCTGAAGGACTGGGACATCTCGCGCGACGCGCCCTATTTCGGCTTTCCCATTCCCGATGCGCCGGGCAAGTTCTTCTACGTCTGGCTGGACGCGCCGGTGGGCTACCTGGCGAGCTTCAAGGCGCTGTGCGACCGCACCGGCAAGAGGTTCGACGATTACCTCGCGCCCTCCAGCCGCGCCGAGATGCACCACTTCATCGGCAAGGACATCATCAACTTCCACGGCCTGTTCTGGCCGGCGATGCTGCACGGCGCCGGCTTCCGCACGCCGACCGCGCTGCACGTGAACGGCTACCTGACCGTCAACGGCGCCAAGATGTCCAAGTCGCGCGGCACCTTCATCCAGGCGCGTACCTACCTCGATGCCGGCCTCGATCCGGAGTTCCTGCGCTACTACTTCGCCTGCCTGCTGGACGACGCGCCGGTGGACGTGGACCTGGACCTCAAGGCGTTCGAGGAGCGCGTCAACTCGCACCTGGTCGGCAAGTGGGTGAACATCGCCAGCCGCACCGCGGGCTTCGTGCACAAGTACTTCGGCGGCCGCCTGGCGGAGCGTTTCGGCGCCACCGAGACGGCGCTGTGGAACGCGCTGCTGGAGCACTACAACGACATCGACGCGCTCTACGACCAGGGCGACTTCGCCGAGGTCACCCGTCGCTTCGTGCTGATGGCCGACCTAGTCAACGGCCACATCGCGGCGACCGCGCCGTGGGCGATGGCCAAGGACGAGTCGCGTCGCGCCGAGCTGCACCAGGTCTGCTCGTTCGCGATCGCCGCGTTCCGCCTGCTCGCCGGGCTGCTCAAGCCGATCCTGCCGGCCACCGTGGCGGCCGCCGAGGCCTTCCTGGCGGCGCCGATCGTGGGCTTCGACGATGCCCGCGCGGAGCTGCACAACCACGCCATCGGGCCGTTCGAACCGCTGCTCGCGCGCATCGATCCCAAGCGCATCGAGGCGATGGTGGAGGCCTCGAAGGAGTCGCTCGCCCCTGCCCCGGCCGTTGCCGCCCCCAAGCCTGCCAAGGACACCCGCAAGCCCATGAACGAGCCCGCCGCCGACCTGCCCGCCACCGTTTCCATCGACGACTTCGCCAAGCTCGACCTGCGCGTGGGCAGGGTCACCGCCTGCGAGTTCGTGGAGGGTTCGGACAAGCTGCTGCGCTTCGAACTGGATGCCGGCCCGCTGGGCACGCGCCAGATCTTCTCCGGCATCCGTGCGGCCTACCAGGAACCGGCAAGGCTGGTCGGCCGCAACGTCGTGTTCATCGCCAACCTGGCCCCGCGCAAGATGCGCTTCGGCCTGTCCGAGGGCATGATCCTGTCCGCCGGTGAAGGCGGCAGCGACCTGTTCCTGCTGGACGCCGATGCGGGCGCCAAGCCCGGCGCCACGGTGCGCTGAGCGCGAGCGGCCTCCCCCTCCGGGCCGGTACGAGCGAGCTTGCTCCGATGGTGCGGCTCAGCGCGCATAGGTGACGAAGAACCCCACCAGGTCGCCGTTCTCGTTGTACGGCTCCATGTCCACGAAGCGGTAACCGCGCGTGGCGTACTCGGCATGCGTGCGGGCGAGCTTGTCGGCCATGTGGTTCTTGCGGAAGCCGAAGGTGGCGTCGACGAACACGGTCACCGTGGCGGGCGACGAGGCTTCGGCTTGCGCAGGTACGGCATGGCCCAAGAGCAGGGTACCGGCCATGCCGACGGCGACGGCCAGCAGCATCGAGGCGACGCGCAGCGGGGGACGGGAACGGTTCATGCAAAGCTCCGATTTGCGGGACAATAGGTTCCCGATTATGCCCGCGCCCTCCCCCGCGCCGGCGCCCGGACTACGATGAGCCACGCCACCGACGACCTCGCCACCCGTATCGATGCCCTGCTGCCGCAGACCCAGTGCGAGCAGTGCGGTTTCCACGGCTGCCGTCCGTATGCCGAGGCGATCGCACGCGGCGAGGCGCCGATCAACCGCTGCCCGCCGGGTGGCGCCGCCGGCATCGCCAGGCTGGCCGCGCTGCTGGGCACGCCGGCGCTGCCGCTCGATCCCGCGCACGGGGTGGAGAAGCCGCGCATGCTGGCGCGCATCGTGGAAACCGACTGCATCGGTTGCACCAAGTGCATCCAGGCCTGCCCGGTCGACGCCATCGTCGGCGCCGCCAAGCTGATGCATACGGTGCTGCCCGAGGACTGCACCGGCTGCGAGCTTTGCGTGCCGGCCTGCCCGGTCGACTGCATCGTGCTCGACCCCATGCCCCTGATCCAGGTCGAGGACCCGGCGCATGCGGACGCCTCCCGTGCGCATTTCCGGCGCCGCGAGGCGCGGCTGGCGCGCGAGCGCGCCGAGCGCGAGGCGGAACTGGCCGCACGCAAGGCCGCGGTCGATGCCCCTGCCACGCCGCAGAATCCCGTGCTGGCCGCGCTGGCCCGCGCCCGCGCCAAGCGGGGCTCCCGGGCATGAAGCGCGCCGAGGTCGTGGAACTGTTCTCGCGCCTGCGTGAACTCGATCCCCATCCCACCACCGAGCTCGAGTACCGCACGCCGTTCGAGCTGCTGGTCGCCGTGGTGCTCTCCGCGCAGGCCACCGATGTAGGCGTCAACAAGGCCACGCGCAAACTGTTTCCCGTGGCCCGCACGCCGCAGGCGATCCTGGTGCTGGGCGAGGAAGGCCTGAAGCGCTACATCAGCACCATCGGCCTGTACAACGCCAAGGCGAAGAACGTGATCGCGCTGTGCCGCATCCTGGTCGAGCAGTACGGCGGCGAGGTGCCGCGCACGCGCGAGGCGCTGGAGGCGCTGCCGGGCGTGGGCCGCAAGACCGCCAACGTGGTGCTCAACACCGCCTTCGGCGAGCCCACCATCGCGGTGGACACGCACATCTTCCGCGTCGCCAACCGCACCGGTCTCGCGCCCGGCAAGGACGTGCGCGCGGTCGAGGACAAGCTGGAGAACGTGGTGCCGGCCGAGTTCAAGAAGGACGCGCACCACTGGCTGATCCTGCACGGCCGCTACGTGTGCAAGGCACGCAAGCCCGCCTGCCCGGTCTGCCCGATCCGCGACCTGTGCCGCTACAAGCACAAGACGCCGCCCTCGGCCCTGTAGGAGCGGGCCTGCCCGCGATGCCCTTGCTCTACGGCTGCGGCGCCCCCGGCTCGACGCTCTCGGCGAAAAGACATCGCGAGCAAGCTCCCTCCTACATCGCCTGCGCCGAGCGGTAGAGCATGTAGAGCGCGACCAGCACGATCACGCCGGCGAACAGCACGTTGAGCGCCCCGCGCGTATGCGCCAGTCGCTGGGCGCCCAGCGCGCCCAGCCAGCCGCCGAGCACGCCGCCGCCGATGAATTCCAGCGCCACGCGCCAGTCGACCAGCCCCGACACCGCATAGTTGCCCGCGGTGGTCAGCGCGAAGCTGCCGACCGAGAACAGCGAGGTGCCGATCGCGTTGATGATCTCCATGCCACTGGCGAACATCAGCCCCGGCACGATCAGGAAACCGCCGCCGATGCCGAAGAAGCCGGACAGGCCGCCGGCGCCCAGGCCTACCGCGCCCAACCGCGCAAAGCTGTTCGGCAGCGGGTAACGCGCCGCCCTCTCGATGCGGCGCCCGCGCAGCATGAGCAGCGCCACCACCAGCATCAGCAGCGCGAACAGCGCCAGCAGGCGATGGCCGTCCATCGCCTTGCCCAGATTGGAGCCCAGCCAGGCGCCGAGCACGCCGGTGGCAGCGAACACGAAGGCGGCCCGCCAGCGCACGTGGCCCGCACGCGCGTGCGGCCAGAGGTTGGCGAACGCGTTGGCGGACACCGCCAACGCGCTGGTGCCGATCGCCACGTGCGGATCGCGCACGCCGACCACGTACAGCAACAGCGGCGTGGCCAGGATCGAACCGCCGCCGCCGACCAGCGCCAGCGAAAAGCCGACGGCCGAGCCGCACACCACCGCAAGCAGCTCACCGGTACCGGGGAACGGGCTCATGCCGCGGCCTCAGGCACGACGCGCGTCGCGCAGGCGGGGCACCCAGGCGGTGAGGTCGTAGCCGGCCTCGCCAGCGATGCCGACCAGCGCATCGGCGTCGGTATGCCGTGCCGCCTGCAGCGCCCACAGGGTGGTCGAGCGCGTCCCGGTACGGCAGAACGCCAGCACCGGCGCCGGCAGCTCCTCCAGCGCCCGATGCATGGCGTCGATGGTGGCGGGCTCGTAGCTTCCGGGCATCACCGGGATGTGGCGGTAGGCCAGGCCACGCTGCATGGCGGCCGCCGCAAGCTCGGCGCTCGCCGGCTGGTCCTCCGCCTCGCCGTCGGGCCGGTTGTTGACCAGGCTGCGAAAGCCGGCCGCCGCGAGCGTATCCAGGTCGCCCGGCAGGATCTGCGGCGACACGCTGATCTGTTCGGTGAGCTGACGGACCTGCATGAGAAGGGCTCCTCCCGGACGAGGTCGACGGTACACCACCGCCGTGCCTGCTCCGTCAGCGTGCCACCAAGGCGCCGGGCCCGCCACTGTCGCCGCAAGCGGCGGCAACGGCCAGGCCGGCGGGGTTGCGGAAGTGCAAAAAATAACGGCGGGCTTGCGGCCCGCCGTTGTCCGTCCCTGGGCAGAACTCCCTTCCGATAACCGCTCCTTGACGCCGGCGTAATTTTCCACGCGCGGCGTGAAGGTTTGTTCAAAGGCTGCCCAGCGCAGCGCCTGCCTCAGAAGGCGACTTCGCCGAACACGCCGATCTCGTTGGTCTTCACGTTCTGCACATGCAATGGCGTCGGGGTGGCGACCGAACGGTCGGCCTTCTCGTGCTTCCACACGCCGGCCAGCTTGAAGCCCTTGGTCACCTGGTACTGCAGGCCGAGGTTGTAGTAGACGTCCTTGGCGTTGCTGTCCAGGTCCCTGCTCAGCTTGGCGTTGTCGTAGCGGGCGAACAGGGCGAGCTCGTCGGTGAGCGCGACCGAGCCCCACAGCGAATAGCCGTCCGCCTTGTCCTCCACCGGGCTGAGCACAAGGTTGCCCCAGTTCTTGGCGGTGAAGTACTCGGCGCCCACGCGCACCTTCTTGTCGGCGTAGGCGACCATCACGTCGCCGCGCTGCGCGGTATGCGGGGCGTCGATGCTCTCGGTTTCCTTGCCCAGGTGGCCGCTGTAGCCGCCGACCGCGACGATCATGCCCTCGAACGGCACGAAGCCGACGCGGCCTTCGAAGTCCACGCCCTTGCTGCGGCCGGGGTTCTTGTAGCCGCCGCCGTTGACCACCGACACCGCGTAGTTGGCAACCTTGCTGGCGCCGATGTCGCCGCCCAGGTGCAGACCCCAGTCGGCCGAGTTGGCGTACTTCAGGCGGTCGGTGATGGTGTTCTCGACGTAGCGGAAGCCGTAGTAGTTCTCGACGAACGGGATCCACGGCATGTCGGCCGAGCCGATGCGCAACACCGCCGCCGGGTCGAACTTGCCCTGCACGTAGGCCTTCTTGACGAACAGGTTGGTTTCGCCGTCGTTGGACACGTAGTTGAAGTCGGTGGTCAGGTTGGCCGACCAGATGTCGTTGAACTTGTGGTCCACGCCCAGGTAGAAGCGCTTGACGTCCAGGCCGGTGCCGGAGGCGTCGGTCTTGCCGGTGTCGCTATTCTTCTGGTCGATGTTCGAGAAGTCGAAGAACATCTTGCCGGAGAAGGTGGTGTCGGCCAGCGCCTTGTCCAGCGAGGAAGCCGAGCTGGCCTGCGCCTTCCGGATCGCCTCGATGTTCTGGCCGGTGGTCACGTTGATGTCGGACTGTGCGTCGGTCCGCTGTTCGAGTTCGTCCACCTTGGCCTGCAACGCGGCCAGCTGGGCCTTGAGCTGCTCGACCTCGGCGTTGCGCGCAGCGGACGACTGCGCATCCTGCGGGGCCGGTGCCGCATGCACACCGGCGCCTGCCAGGCCCAAACCGGCGGCGATCGCCACCACGAGCATCTTCGAACGCATGAACTTCTCTCCACTGTTGGTAGGAACCACTCGACCGCCCCCTTCGATCCTGGATGGCCAAGCAGGGACGGGCGAAAGGATGGGAGGCGCACTTTACGATTCGATGCCGGTCGGATGACAGAAAAAAGACAGCCGGCACGCCGCGCAGGCGGCGCCTTCGCCGGTGGGCGCCCCGCCCACTGATATGCTTGGCCGATGGAATACGTGAGCAACAGCCTGTCCGCCCGCATGTGCGAGCGGTTCCGCGGCTTCATGCCGGTGATCGTGGACGTGGAAACCGGCGGCTTCGACGCCGAGCACGACGCGCTGCTGGAGATCGCCGTGGTGACGCTGGCGATGGATGCGGAAGGCTACCTGCGCCCGCGCCCGCCGGTGTTCACCCACGTCGAGCCCTTCCCCGGCGCGCGGATCGACCCGCGCTCGCTGGAGATTACCGGCATCGACCCGGACAACCCCCTGCGCGGCGCCCTGTCCGAGCGCCAGGCGCTGGACCACGTGTTCGCCCCGGTCCGCCAGGCGATGCGCGAAAGCGAGTGCCAGCGCGCCGTGCTGGTCGGGCACAACGCCGCCTTCGACCTGGCCTTCCTCAACGCCGCGGTGCGCCGCTGCGGACACAAGCGCAACCCGTTCCACCCGTTCAGTTGCTTCGACACCGCCACGCTCAGCGGCCTGGCCTACGGACAGACGGTGCTGAGCAAGGCGGTGCAGGCGGCCGGCCACGCCTTCGACGGACGCGAGGCGCATTCGGCGATCTACGACGCCGAGCGCACCGCCGAGCTTTTCTGCGCCATCGTCAACCGCTGGCGGCGGCTGGAAACGCTCGAGCGTGACCAGGTCGGTCTGACGCTCTCTTGACGGCCTGCGGATGACGCTTGCGCGGGCATTGTCATCACGTTGCAACATTCATCTCATTTCATTGCAACACGCCTGACCTCAAATGCGGCCGCCGGGAATCCGCCCGTGACGCACACCTGAGAGGACTGACCGTGTTGAACGCAACCACTACCGTTTCCCGCCTCGGTACGGCCGCCGTGCTGACCGCCGCCACGCTGCTGGGCGCCAACGCCGCCCAGGCCACCGACATCACCGGCGCCGGTTCCAGCTTCGTCTATCCGGTGCTGTCCAAGTGGTCGGCCGCCTACGCCGAGAAGACCGGCAACCAGCTGAACTACCAGTCGGTGGGCTCGGGCGCCGGCATCGCGCAGATCAAGGAAGGCACCATCGACTTCGGCGCCTCGGACGCGCCGATGAAGGCCGAGGACCTGCAGAAGTTCGGCCTGGGCCAGTTCCCGGTGGTGGTCGGCGGCATCGTGCCGGTGGTCAACATCGCCGGCGTGCAGGCCGGCCAGATCAAGCTCGACGGTCCCACGCTGGCCGACATCTTCCTGGGCAGGATCAGGAACTGGAACGATCCGAAGATCGCCGCGCTGAACAGCGGCCTGACGCTGCCGGCAGGCAAGATCACCGTGGTGCACCGCTCCGACGGCTCCGGTACCTCGTTCAACTTCACCAACTACCTGTCCAAGGTCAGCCCGCAGTGGGCCTCGCAGGTCAAGTTCGGCACCTCCGTCGACTGGCCGACCGGCGTGGGCGGCAAGGGCAACGAGGGCGTCTCGCAGTACGTCAAGCAGATCAAGGGTGCGATCGGCTACGTGGAGTACGCCTACGCCGTCAAGAACAAGATCAGCTGGGTCGACATGAAGAATGCCGCCGGCAACGTGGTGTCGCCCAACGCGGACAGCTTCGCCGCGGCCGCCGGCACCGCCGACTGGGCCAGCGCCAGGGACTTCAACCTGATCATGACCAACGCCCCGGGCGCCAAGGCCTGGCCGATCACCGCGACCACCTGGGTGATCATGTACAAGCAGCCGAAGAACGCCGAGCACAGCAAGGTCGCCTTCGACTTCTTCAAGTGGGCGCTGGAAAACGGCCAGCAGGCGGCGTCCGAGCTGGACTACGTGCCGCTGCCGCAGAGCCTGGTGCAGAAGATCGAGGCGTACTGGGCTTCGGAATACAAGCACTGAGCGCGACCCGGCCTCGCCGACAGCTTGAGCCCTCGCCCCGTCACGCGGGGGCGAGGGCCCGGTGAGGGGAGGCTATCCGCCCAACCAGCACAGCGCCCGCTCCCCGCAAGGCAGGGAGAGGGCGCTTTCCCCGCACGACCCGAGACCCATGCCAGAAGCCGCCCTTCCCGTCGACGTCCCCGAACAGCGCGCCGCCCGCGACGCCCGCCACGACCGCCTGTTCAGCGGCGTGCTCAAGGCCTGCGCGCTGCTCGTGCTCGCCGCGCTGCTGGGCGCGGCGTTCGCGACGCTGTGGGGCGGCCGTGACGCCTTCCAGACGTTCGGCTGGCACTTCCTGGTCAGCTCCGCATGGGATCCGGGCAACCAGGACTACGGCGCGCTGGTGCCGGTGTACGGCACGCTGGCCACCTCGTTCATCGCGCTGCTGATCGCCGTTCCGGTCAGCTTCGGCATCGCGCTCTACCTCTCCGAGGTGGCACCGCGCTGGCTGCGCACGCCGGTCGCCTCGGCGATCGAGCTGCTCGCGGGCATCCCCTCGATCATCTACGGCATGTGGGGCCTGTTCATCTTCGCCCCGTTCTTCGCCGAGCACATCAAGCCGTGGCTGACCAATTACCTGGGCAACAACCCGGACGACGGCAATCCGTCGTGGGTGGCCACGCACCTGCCCTTCGTGGGCAAGCTGTTCGCGAGCGACTACCCGTTCGGCGCCAGCATCCTCACCGCCGGCATCGTGCTGGCGGTGATGATCATTCCGTTCATCTCCTCGGTGATGCGCGAAGTGTTCCACACCGTGCCCACGCGCCTGAAGGAGTCGGCCTATGCGCTGGGCTCCAGCACCTGGGAAGTGGTCTGGGACATCGTCCTGCCGTACACCCGCTCGGCGGTGATCGGCGGCATTTTCCTCGGGCTCGGCCGCGCGCTGGGCGAGACCATGGCGGTGACCTTCGTGCTCGGCAACGCGATGGATCTCTCCGCCTCGCTGCTCGACCCCGGCGCCTCCATCGCGTCGACCATCGCCAACCAGTTCAGCGAGGCGGTCGGCCTGCAGAAGTCCGCGCTGATGGCGCTGGCCTTCCTGCTGTTCGTGGTGACTTTCATCGTGCTGCTGATCGCGCGGCTGATGCTGCGGCGGCTGGCCAGCCGGGAGGGCCGCTGATGGACACGCTCTACCTGCGCCGACGGTTCACCAATGCGCTCGCGCTGGCGCTGGGCACCGCCGCCACTCTGCTCGGCCTGACCTTCCTCGCCTGGATCCTGTGGGCGACGCTGCGCCAGGGCATCGCCGCGCTCGACCTCAGGCTGTTCACCCGGATCACCGCCTACGGCGACCAGGGTGGCCTGTCCAACGCGATGGTCGGCAGTCTGATCATCAACCTGCTCGGTATCGCCATCGCCACGCCGATCGGCGTGCTGGCGGGCACCTGGCTGGCCGAATACGCCAACCGCACCCGCCTCGGCGAGACCATCCGCTTCCTCAACGACATCCTGCTGTCGGCGCCGTCGATCGTGATGGGCCTGTTCGTCTACACCATCATCGTGCTGCCGAGCACCGCCCTCACCCACGGCGACACCACCTTCTCCGGCTTCGCCGGCGGCGTGGCGCTGGCGCTGATCGCGCTGCCGGTGATCGTGCGCACCACCGACGAGATGCTGCGGCTGGTGCCCTCGACCCTGCGCGAGGCGGCGCTGTCGCTGGGCGTGCCGCAGTGGAAGCTGACCTCGCAGATCCTGCTGCGCGCCGCCCGTTCGGGCATCGTCACCGGCGTGCTGCTGGCGCTCGCGCGCATCAGCGGCGAGACCGCGCCGCTGCTGTTCACCGCGTTCGGCAACAACTTCATGACGCTCGATCCGCTGGACAAGATGTCCAGCCTGCCCCAGGTGATCTACCAGTACGCCAACGACCCGGGCGAGGCCATGCACGCGCTCGCCTGGGCCGGCGCCTTCGTGGTGACGCTGTTCGTGCTGCTGCTCAGCCTCGCCTCCCGCCTGCTGCTTTCCCGTACCAAGGTGTCCCATGACTGATCCCGCCCCCGCCCTGCATCTGGCGCCGTCGGCGGCCACTGCGGCGACCGAGCCGAAGCTGAAGGTGCGCAACCTGCACTTCCACTACGACGGCTTCCATGCGCTCAAGGGCATCGACATGGACATCCCGGAACAGCAGGTGACGGCGATCATCGGCCCGTCCGGCTGCGGCAAGTCCACGCTGCTGCGCGTGTTCAACCGCATCTACGCGATCTATCCCGGGCTCAGGGCCTCCGGGTCGATCGAGCTGGACGGCGAGAACATCCTCGATCCGCGCTACTCGCTGAACCGGTTGCGCGGCAAGGTCGGCATGGTGTTCCAGAAGCCGGTGCCGTTCCCGATGACCATCTTCGAGAACGTCGCCTACGGCATCCGGCACCACGAGCGCCTGTCCAGGGCCGAGATGGAGGCCCGGGTCGAGCAGGCCCTGCGTGGCGCGGCGCTGTGGGACGAGGTGAAGGACAAGCTGAAGGCGAACGCGCTGGGCCTCTCCGGCGGCCAGCAGCAGCGCCTGTGCATCGCCCGCGCCATCGCGCTCAAGCCCGAGGTGCTGCTGCTGGACGAGCCCACCTCGGCGCTCGACCCGATCGCCACCGGCCGCATCGAGCAATTGATCGAAGAACTCAAGAGCCGCTTCACCATCGTGATCGTGACCCACAACATGCAGCAGGCGGCGCGCGTGTCCGACCAGACCGCCTTCATGTACCTTGGCGAGCTGGTCGAATTCGACCAGACCGAGAAGATCTTCACCAAACCCGGCAAGAAGCAGACCGAGGACTACATCACCGGCCGCTTCGGCTGATCCACTTGCTCCTTCTCCCCGCCGGGGAGAGGGGCCGGGGTGAGGGGCCACGCCGCGACACCCTGTCCTACCCGAAGGGACATCCAATGACCTCCACCAAAGACCACATCATCAAGAGCTACGACAGCGAGCTGGCGCGCCTGACCGGCGAGATCGTGCGCATGGGCGAACTGGCGGCGTCGCAGCTGGAAGCCGCGATCGACGTGGTCGAGCGGCGCGACGAGCGTGCCGCGCAGCGCGTGGTGGCCAATGACGAGGCCATCGACGCCCTGGAGCAGGAGATCAGCCACGACGTGGTGCGCCTGCTGGCGCTGCGCGCGCCGATGGCTGGCGACCTGCGCAACGTGTTCGCCGCCCTGCGCATCGCCTCGGACATCGAGCGCATCGGCGACTACGCCGCCAACGTCGCCAAACGCTCCATCCCGCTGTCGATGGTGGCGCCGGTCGGCCCGGCCAGCGGCCTGGG
Organism: Fulvimonas yonginensis; assembly: GCF_037137055.1. Taxonomy (NCBI): domain Bacteria; kingdom Pseudomonadati; phylum Pseudomonadota; class Gammaproteobacteria; order Lysobacterales; family Rhodanobacteraceae; genus Fulvimonas; species Fulvimonas yonginensis. Next base: position 111,097 of record NZ_JBBBNY010000010.1, on the reverse strand, counting down.
CTACCTTGCCAAGCTGGCGGCCGCGGAGGTGCGCGAAGTCCTGGCCGCCTACGCCGAGCAGGACGCCGAGCGTGGCTACCGGGTATGGAAGGGCGACGCCGAGCTGGACGAGGCCTACACCGGCTACTTCCGCCAGCTGCTCACCTACATGATGGAAGATCCGCGCAACATCACGCCGTGCACGCACCTGCTGTTCATGGCCAAGAACATCGAGCGCATCGGCGACCACGCCACCAACATCGCCGAGAACCTGTGGTTCCAGGTCTACGGCGAGCCGCTGGACAAGCAGCGCACCAAGCGCGATTTCACCTCCAACCCGGAAATGCCCAAACTCGGCGAGTGACGGCGAACCATCGCTCCCCCGGACGGGCAACCGGCCTGCAGGAGCGCGCGTGCGCGCGATGCTCCGGACACTGCAGCCCAGCACAAAGGCATCGCGAGCGAGCTGCTACGGGGACGTGTCGGGGGGCGGTGCGAGTGGCCGCTCGCGGCGCCGCCGCGCGTTGCGGACGATGCCGAAGATGCCGATCGCCATCCACGCCAGCTCCAGCGCGAAGGCCGAAACGTTGAAGGCGCCGAAAAGCAGCGACAGGGTGACCCCCAGGGCGCCGAACACGTTCATCAGCTGGTAGGTCAGGCCGTTGCCGTGCAGCTTGTGCGCCTGCAGGAGAAGGAAGGCCAGCAGCACCAGCAACACACCGACGAAACCGGCCCAGTCGTGCCATTGCAGCGTGCTCACCGCGGGACACTCCGCTGGCGCAACGCCTCGAACAGCGCCACGCCGGTGGCCACCGAGACGTTGAGGCTTTCCATCGTGCCCGGCATCGGGATCTTCGCCACGAAGTCGCACAGCTCGCGGGTGAGCCGGCGCATGCCCTCGCCCTCGCTGCCCAGCACCAGCGCCACCGGCCCGCGGAAGTCGACCTCGTAGAGCGAGGTCTCGGTGTCGCCGGCCAGGCCGGTGATCCACACGCCGGCGTCCTTCAGCTCGCGCAGCGTGCGGGCCAGGTTGGTCACCGCGACCAGCGGCACCCGGTCGGCACCACCGGCGGAGGCACGGCGCACCACCGGGGTCAGGCCGACCGCGCGATCCTTCGGCACGATCACGGCGGTGGCCCTGGCGGCGGCCGCCGAGCGCAGGCACGCGCCCAGATTGTGCGGGTCGGTGACGCCGTCCAGCACGAGCACCAGCGTCTCCATGCCGTCGCGCTCGAGCAGCCCGGCCAGCTCGTCCTCGTGGGTCATCGGCGGCGGCTCGTACAGCGCGACGATGCCCTGGTGGCGCGCCTGCCCGGCCAGCTTGTCCAGTTGCTCGCGCGGACGGTGGTGCACCGGGATGTGGTGGGCGCGGGCCTGCTCGACAAGTGCCTTGATCCGCGCATTGCGTTGCGCCGTGGCCACGTCCACGAGCAGCTCGCGCACACGCGAGGCGTCGTTCGCCAACGCCCCCTCCACCGGGTTGATGCCGACGATCCAGCTTTCGCTCATGCCTTGTCCTTGGGTTTGCGTTGACGGCGCGGACGCTTGGCCGTGGCCTTGGGCGCCGCCTCGCCCTTGCCCTCGGGCCGGGCCGGCACGCTGGCGCGCTTGGCTCCGCCCGCGGCCTGGCCACCCCGACCCTTGACGGACCGGCCCTGGCCGCCATCGGCGTGACGCCCGGCCGCCGGGACCGCCGGCCGGCCGAGGGCCTCCGAGGCCACCTTGGACGCCTTGCCGCGTGTCTTGCTTCGCTCCACCGGCAGATCAGGTACCGCCGGTCGTCCCAACGCCTCGGACGCCTGCTTGGCGGCCTTGGAGCGGAACGGGCGATTATCGCCTGTCACGGGCGCCGGCGACGACGCCTTGCGCGCGGCACCGCGGCCGAAAGCGCGACCTACCGCCTCGGCGGCCCGGCCGAAGAAGCCCGGCTGTTTCGCGGCCGGCTTCGCGACCGGCTTGGGCAAGGAGTAACGGTCGCCCGCGGCCGCGTAGTCGTAGGCCCGGCGCGCCGGCGCCGGGGCGGCGGCCTGCTCGCGTGGCGGCACTAGCCGGAAATCGATCTTGCGGTCCTCGATGCTGGCACGCAGCACCTGCACGCGGACATGGTCGCCCAGGCGGAACTGCCCGCCGGTGCGCTCGCCCTTGAGCAGTTTGCGTATGGGATCGAAGTGGTAGTAGTCGTTGGCGAGCTGGCTGATGTGCACCAGGCCCGAGACCTTGGACTCCTCCAGCTCGACGAACAGGCCGAACGAAGTGACGCCGGTGATCACGCCGTCGAACTCGCTGCCCACGTGCTTGGACAGCCACGCGGTCTTGAAGCGCTCGTCGACGTCACGCTCGGCCTCCTCCGAGCGGCGTTCGCGCTGCGAGCAGTGGACCGCCATCGCCGCCATCTCGGCCGGCGTGTAGACGTAGTCCTTCGGCTTGCCACCGGTCAGCGCGTAGCGGATCGCCCGGTGCACCAGCAGGTCCGGGTAGCGGCGGATCGGCGACGTGAAGTGCGCGTACGCATCGAGCGACAGCCCGAAGTGGCCGCGATTCTCCGGCTGGTAGGCCGCCAGGCTCTGCGAGCGCAGCAGCACCGACTGGATCAGCTCGCGCTCCGGGCGGTCGCGCACCAGCGCCAGGATGTCGGCGAAGTCGCCAGGGGTGACCTCCTCCACCGGCGGCATGCGCAGCTTGAACTCACGCAGGAACTGCTGCAGGTCCTCGTACTTCTCGGCCGGCGGTGGCTCGTGTGCGCGGAACAGCGCCGGAATCTTCTTCCTGGTGAGGAACATCGCCGCCTGCACGTTGGCGGCGATCATGCACTCCTCGATCAGCTTGTGCGCGTCGTTGCGCTCGGTGGCGCCCATCGCCATCACCTCGCCGCGCTGGTCGAGACGGAACTTCACCTCCGGCGTCTCGAAGTCGATCGCGCCACGGCGCTTGCGCTGCGCGGCCATCGCCTTGTACAGCGCGTGCAGGTGCTCCAGCTGGGGCAGCACGTCGGCCAGCTCCTCGCGGGCGTCGGAGTCGAGCAGGCCGATCGCCTGCCACACGCGCTCGTAGGTGAGCCGGGCGTGCGAGCGCATCACCGCGTCGTAGAACTTCGAGCGCACTACCTCGCCGTCGGCGTCGACCTGCATGTCGCAGACCATGCACAGCCGCTCGACCTTGGGGTTGAGCGAGCAGATGCCGTTGGACAGCGTCTCGGGCAGCATCGGCACGACGAAGCCCGGGAAGTAGGTCGAGGTGCTGCGCTCGTACGCCTCGCGATCCAGAGCGCCACCGACCGGCACGTAGTGCGAGACGTCGGCGATCGCCACCACCAGCCGCCAGCCGCCGCCGCGGCGGGGCTCGGCGTATACCGCGTCGTCGAAGTCGCGTGCGTCGGCGCCGTCGATGGTCACCAGCGGCAGCTTGCGCAGGTCCACACGACCCTGGCGCTCGGCCGCGGTCACCTGCGGTTCCACCTCCTCCGCCTCGCGCAGCACCTCCGGCGGCCATTCGTGCGGAAGGTCGTAGCTGGCGATCGCCATCTCCACCAGCAGCGACGGCTGCAGCCGCTCGCCCAGCACGGAAACGACCTGGCCCAGCGGGCCGCGGTGCGGCGTCGGCGGATCGGTGATCTCCGCCACCACGATCTGCCCGTCGCGCGCGCCCTGCTCGTGGCCCGGCGGGATCATCACGTCCTGGTGCAGGCGCCGGTCGTCCGGCGCCACCACCATCACGCCGTTCTCGACCACCACGCGGCCGACCAGCCGCGGCGGGCGCCGCTGCAGAATCTCGGCGATGGCGCCCTGGCGGCGGCCGCGGCGGTCGATGCCGACCACGCTGGCCAGCACGCGGTCGCCGTGCAGCACCGAACGCATCTGCTGCGGCGAGAGGTACAGGTCCTCGCCGCCGTCATCGGGACGCAGGAAGCCGTAGCCTTCGGCATTGGCCAGTACCACGCCGGGGATCAGGTCCAGCTTGCGCACCGGCGCGAAGTCGCCGCGCCGGCCCTGCAGCAGCTGGCCGTCGCGCACCATCGCACCGAGTCGCTTGCGCAGCGCGCCGATCTCGTACTCGTCATCGAGTCCCAGCGCCTCGGCGATGCGCGCCTCGCTGAGCATTTCGCCACGCTCGTCCAGCAACGCCAGGATCGCCTCGCGGCTGGGGATCGGCCGCTCGTAGCGCTCGGCCTCGCGCCCTGCGAAGGGATCGCGCGCGCCGGATGTCTTGCCGGTCGATGGTTCCGAACGCTGCGCCTGCGTACGCTTGCGCGCCCGCGGCGCCTGGGTGGATGAACCGGACTTGCCGCGCGGGGTGTTGTTCTTTCTCACGAAATCGCCTTGTGATGATGCCGCGCGCAGCATGCCGCGCGCCGCAATGAAATTCCTATCAACGAACTGTTGACAAGCTCGGGGGAGATGCCTACTCTACGCGGCTCGCGCAGCCCACACGGCGACGCGATCCACCTGCCCAGGTGGCGGAATTGGTAGACGCACTAGTTTCAGGTACTAGCGGGTAAAACCGTGGAGGTTCGAGTCCTCTCCTGGGCACCAACGGATTCTAGACGAAGCCCGCCGCAAGGCGGGCTTTTTCGTTGCCGCTCGTTTGCGCCTCGGTGCAGCGATCCAATCCGCTCCGCGACGTCGCCGGCAAGCTCGCCTCTGCGAAACAGCTCGGGGCTCAGGCGGCAGGCGGGCCCTTGAGCTCCACCATGTTGCCCTGCGGGTCGTAGCAGTAGATGGACGGTCCCTCGCCCTGCGCGCCGTAGCGCGAGCCGATCTCGCCCACGCGCACGCCGTGCGCCTCCAGGTGGGCCACGATGGCCGCCTCGTCGTAGCCGTCCACGCTCAGGCACAGGTGGTCCATGTTATGGCCCTCCGTGCCGGGCCCGGCGCCACCCAGGCGGCCCAGCTTGCCGTCCAGGCTGACCAGGTCGATCAGCGAGTCGCCCGCGCGCAGTTGCACCAGGCCGATCTCGTCCTGTCGACGCTCTTCGCGGCAGCCGAGCACCTCGCAGTAGAACGCCTGCATGCCGGCCAGGTCGTGCACGCGCAGCACTACGTGGTCGATCCGCTGGACTCGGAACGGGGGCATGGCAAGCTCCTGGATGAACGGGCGACACGGGTTCCGATGATGCCATCGTACGGGCCCGCCGGGGCGGTATAATCGCCGCTTCGCACGCGGCGGGAGAAGCGGGGAACAGCCCGCTGCCGAAGACGCAACGCCCGTAATCGCTCAGGCCCGATACCGTCGCGTGCGCAAACTCTGGAGAGAGCGGTTCGATCCGCCGCCGAAGGGGCACGAAGCGACCGTCACCCGACGAGCAGCTTCCAAACTCTCAGGCAAAAGGACAGAGGGGCGCCCCGCGTGCGGCACGCACGATCACCTTCGGACGCCCGTCATGAGCCAGACCAAGACCCCTTCGCTGCGCGACCTGGAACACCACGACGCCTTCATCGAGCGCCACATCGGCCCCAACGACGCCGAGATCGCGCGCATGCTGCGCGTGATCGGCTACGACTCGCTGGAAGCCATGACCGACGCGATCGTGCCCAGCAAGATCAAGTCGTCCGCGCCGCTCGACCTGCCGCCGGCGCTGACCGAGGTCGAGGCGCTCGCCAAGATCCGCGCGATCGCCGACAGGAACCAGGTGTTCAGGAGCTTCATCGGCCAGGGCTACTACGGCACCCACACGCCCAACGTCATCCTGCGCAACATCCTGGAGAACCCGGCCTGGTACACGGCCTATACACCCTACCAGGCCGAGATCTCGCAGGGCCGCATGGAAGCGCTGATCAACTTCCAGACGCTGTGCGCGGACCTCACCGGGATGGAGATCGCCAACGCCTCGCTGCTGGACGAGGGCACCGCGGCGGCCGAGGCGATGACGCTGGCCAAGCGCTCGGCCAAGTCCAGGTCGAACGTGTTCTTCGTCTCCAGCGGCGTGCACCCGCAGACGCTGGAGGTGCTGAAGACCCGCGCCGAGGCGATGGGCATCGAACTGCACGTGGGCCCCGACGCCGAGGCCGCCACGGTCGACAGCTACGGCGTGCTGCTGCAGTACCCGGACACCTTCGGCCACATCGGCGACTACAAGGCGCTGGCCGAGGCCGTGCACGCGCGCGGCGCGCTGGTCACCGTGGCCACCGACCTGCTGGCGTTGACCCTGATCGCCGCCCCGGGCGAATGGGGCGCGGATATCGTGGTGGGCAACAGCCAGCGTTTCGGCGTGCCGTTCGGCTTCGGCGGCCCGCACGCGGCCTTCATGGCCTGCCGCGATGCGTACAAGCGCTCGATGCCCGGCCGCCTGATCGGCGTATCGATCGATGCCGAGGGCAAGACGGCCTACCGCCTGACCCTGCAGACCCGTGAGCAGCACATCCGCCGCGAGAAGGCGACCTCAAACATCTGCACGGCGCAGGTGCTGCTGGCGGTGATGGCCAGCATGTACGCCGTCTACCACGGCCCCGAGGGTCTCACCCGCATCGCCCGCCGCACGCACCGTCTGGCCGCCATCCTGGCCGCCGCGCTGCGCCAGGCCGGCATCGCCGTGGGCAAGGATTTCTTCGACACGTTGCACGTGACCGGGGTCGATGCCGAGGCGATCCATGCCAAGGCCAGGGCCGCGCGCATCAACCTGCGCCGCATCGACGGCAGCAGCCTCGGCATCAGCCTCGACGAGACCACCACGCGCGCCGACGTGGCCGCGCTGGCCGGCCTGTTCGGCGCCGGCATCGCCGACATCGACGCGCTCGACGCCGGCACCCCGGACGCCCTGCCCGCCGCGCTGGCGCGCAAGAGCCCGTTCCTCACCCACCCGGTATTCAACACCCACCACAGCGAGCACGAGCTGCTGCGCTACATGCGCTCGCTGGCGGACAAGGACCTGGCGCTGGACCGCACCATGATCCCGCTGGGCTCGTGCACCATGAAGCTCAACGCCACCGCGGAGATGATCCCGGTGACCTGGCCCGAGTTCGCCAACATCCACCCGCTGGCGCCGGCCGAGCAGGCCCAGGGCTACAAGCAGCTGATTGACGAGCTGGAGGCGATGCTGGTCGAGTGCACCGGCTACGACGCGGTGAGCCTGCAGCCGAATTCCGGCGCGCAGGGCGAATACGCCGGCCTGCTCGCGATCCGTGCCTACCACCGCTCGCGCGGCGAAGGCCATCGCGATGTCTGCCTGATCCCCGAATCCGCCCACGGCACCAACCCGGCCTCCGCGCAGATGTGCGGCATGCAGGTGGTGGTGACCAAGTGCGACGCCAACGGCAACGTGGACGTCGAGGACATCCGCCGCAACGCGGAGAAGTATTCCGACCGCCTCGCCGCGCTGATGATCACCTACCCGTCCACGCACGGCGTGTTCGAGGAGGACATCGTCGCCATCTGCGACATCGTCCACCAGCACGGCGGCCAGGTGTACACCGACGGCGCCAACATGAATGCGCTGGTCGGCCTGGCCAAGCCCGGCAAGTGGGGCTCGGACGTCTCGCACCTCAACCTGCACAAGACCTTCTGCATCCCGCACGGCGGTGGCGGTCCGGGCGTGGGCCCGTGTGCGGTCAAGTCGCACCTGGCGCCGTTCCTGCCGCGCAAGCTGGGCGAGGACACGCCGGTGGGCATGGTCTCGGCGGCGAGCTTCGGCTCGGCCTCGATCCTGCCGATCAGCTGGATGTACATCACGCTGATGGGCCGCGAGGGCCTGCGCCGCGCCACCCAGGTCGCGCTGCTCAACGCCAACTACATCGCCAGGCGCCTGGCGCCACACTACGCGACGCTCTACACCGGCCGCAACGGCCTGGTGGCGCACGAGTGCATCCTCGACCTGCGTCCACTCAAGGATTCGACCGGCATCAGCGCCGAGGACGTCGCCAAGCGCCTGATCGACTTCGGCTTCCACGCGCCGACCCTGAGCTTCCCGGTTGCGGGCACCCTGATGGTCGAGCCGACCGAGTCCGAATCGCTGCACGAGCTGGACCGCTTCATCGACGCGATGATCCAGATCCGCGACGAGATCCGCGCGGTGGAGGACGGCCGCCTGGACCGCGAGGACAACCCGCTCAAGCACGCCCCGCACACCGCTACCCAGGTCTCGGCGACGGAGTGGACCCACGCCTACCCGCGTGAACTGGCGGCCTTCCCGCTGCCCAGCCTGAAGCTGCAGAAGTACTGGTCGCCGGTGGCCCGCGTGGACAACATCTACGGGGACAAGAACGTGTTCTGCAGTTGCGTGCCGATCAACGACTTCAAGGAAGAGATCGAGGCCTTCAGCGAACCGAACGTGTCCTGATTCGAAGGACCCGAAAGGCCCCGCACCCGCGGGGCCTTTTTTTTGGCAACCGGTCTCTCGGGCAACCGGGCTCCGCATTACGCTCACATTCCGCATGGGTAGAATCCGCGCCCGCCGGACACGTGCCCCGGCCCCGTCAACCCGAAACCTGCCGGAGCCGCCCATGTCCGCCACCCTGCTTGCGTCCTTGCTCGCCATGGCCGGTGCCGTCGCGGTGCCGGTGCGGCCTCCCCTGGTCCCGGCCCCCGCGCCGCTTCTCGTGGATCAGGGCGGTTATCGGTACGTCGTCGCAGGCAACCACTTGCTGGAACCGGCCGACGTGCGCTCGGCGCTGAAGCGCGGCGCGACCCCGACGGAGGCGATCGGCGCCCTGAAGCGGGCCTACGCAGACAGGGGCTACTTCCTCGTGGCGGTCGTGGCCCAGGTACAGGGGCGGGAGGTCAAGGTGAACGTGGTGCAAGGCCGACTGGCGCACGTCGAAGGCCCTACCGACCTTGCGGCGTACTTTGCCGGTCTGCTCGGGCGCGACGATGTCCGACACGAGCAGGTCGTGCGCCGCGACCTGCTGGTCCAGGCGCACGCCGCCACCGAGGGTCTGCAGGCGAAACTCGCCTTCGTGCCCGCGGCCGAGCCTGGCGCGAGCACGTTGCGGATCGACACCACGCGATCGGCCCACGAGCATCACGCGGGCGGCAGCCTCTCCGTCGGCAACCTGGGCAACCGCTATGCCGGCCATGACCTGGCGCAAGTGCAAGGCCAACTGCAGTACGGTGGCTACACGCTGCAGGTGAATCATGCGCGCGCGCTCACCGGCGTCGATGCGGACAGCCGCGGCGCCTTCTATGCAGCAACCGGAGCAACCCTGACCCGCGTGACCCCTGCCGGCTGGTTCCAGCTCGACGGCATCGGGACACGCTACCGCCTGGGCGTGGCCTTCGCGCCGCTCGATCCGGCCGGCAACGTGAGCGTGTTCGGTGGGGGAGCCACCCAATTGCTCTTTGCCGACGAGGCGCGGCGCTGGACCCTGTCCGAAGGCCTGCACCGCGTCCACGACAGGGAGACGGTCTTTGCCGGTGCCTACGCCTTGCGGGATCAGCGCTACCAGGTCGTCGACCTCGGCACCCAGGCCTCCTGGCAACTGGGTGGCGTCGGCGGGCGTCCCGCGAGCCTGGCCCTCGCGCTGGGCTCGAAGCTGGGCGGACCAGGGGGCGCGGGAGGCTTCTACAACGGCACGGGCGCACCGACCGCGGACTTCCACATCTTCACCGCGCGGGTCAGCCTCGACCAGGCCCTCGCGAAGGGTTACGGCCTGCGACTCGAACTCAGCGGCCAGGCCACACCGGATACATTGCCCTCGTACGAACAATGGGTCCTCGGCGGGGTCAATGCGTTGGCCGCCTGGCTGCCCGGTACCTTGGCTGGCGACAGGGGCTTCCTGGAGCGCCTCACCCTGGAAGCACCGGTATGGGGCATCGGCACGTGGCGGCTGCGTGCGCTCGCGTTCGCCGAGCAGGGCGCCTCGCGCTACAACGAGGCCACCGGCAATCCGGGGCGGCAGACGCTCACCGACGCGGGAGCCAGCCTGGCGCTGGACCTGCCCGGTCCGGACACGCACGCCCTGCTGGCTTATGCGCACCCGCTGACCTCGCACATTCCCTGGGAAACGCGCCGCCGCCAACGTGCGCATGCCTTCGTCTACCTCGAAGTGGGGTTCTGAGGGGGCGGACGTTCACGCCCCGTGCACGCGGACGGCACTTCCGCCACTCACGAGTCCGCTACACGCGCAGGCATAGCCTCCGCGCGCTCCACGAACACACACCCAACACCTGCGAGGATCTTCCCCATGAATCGGATGAGTGGCTGGACTGCGGCCGCGTTGGCTGCAGCGATCTTGCTCGCCCTGCGCCCTGTCCCGGCCCATGCCGACATCGGCACGCGGCAGATGCCCGGCCAGGGTCGTATCGTCAGCGGCCATGTGAGCGCCGGGGTCGCCGGCGCAGGCACGCAGACCATTACCATCGGCAATGCCAGCGACCCCGGCCTCGCCAGCGCGGTGATCGACTGGGGATCCGGCACGGACATCAATCCCACGCGTACCGCCGGCTTCAACCTTGGTCCGCAATCGCGACTGACGTTCAACGACGGCACCGGCGGGCACGGTGCCGCGGTGCTCAACATCGACAGCACGGGCAACCCGTCGCAGATCTTCGGCCAGCTGGTCGGCAACGGCACGAGCATCTTCGTCGCCAACCGGAACGGGATCATCGTCGGCGCGGGCGCCAGGATTACCTCCACGGCCAATGTGGCACTGATCGGAAATACGCTCATCGCAGGCGGCAGCGGCTTCGACGGCAATACCGGTTCGCTCGCCTACGACGGCTCCGGTGGGGACGTGACGGTGGCCAGGGGTGCGGTGATCAGCGGCAACTCCGTACTGGTCGCGGGAGGTGGCAACGTCAACGTCGACCTTGGTGCCTTCACTGGGCCCAGCGGCAGCACCACGCTGGCGGCTGGACGTGCCTCGGCCGGCGCCGGCAGCGGTGCGACGGACAACCCCAACGCCTCGCTTACCACTGCAGGCGCCCTGCCCACCGGGCGCAGCCTGGGGGGATTCAGCTCGGCGGGTACCGCCCTCAATACCGGCACCTTGGCGCTGAGCGACGGCTACAGCGTCGCCGGCCTGTTCACCAACCAGGGCAACCTCACCCTGCCGGCGAGCAACGGTTCGATGTGGAACCAGGGCAACCTGTCGAGTGACGTCGGAACGACCTTCACGGCGCTGACCAATGACGGCACGTTCACTACCTCGCACGGCATCACCGTGAAAGGCGGCGGCGACCTGGTCAACACCGGCACCATCAACGGTGCGCAGCTCATCGAAGTGGTCGACGGGAGCGTCAATAACAGCGGCCGCATCGTCGGCGTAGTCGGGCTCAGCACCTCTTCGAACAGGTATTACCAGCCCGGTGCCTACTACTCGATCGTCAACACGGGCACCATCACCAGCTACGGCCAGCTGACCATCGACGCCAACCGCGCCAGCCACTACAACGACGGCGCCAACACGTCGACCGGCAGCTTCATCAATACCGGCACGCTGCAGCTGGCCAAGGGCGCCAAGCTCCAGGTCAAGGGCTGGCAGGACGTGTACCTGGGCGGCAAGGTGCAGACCGGCTTCGGCGCCAACGCCCAGGACGTGTCCACCAGCAACCCGATCGGCGAGCTCGTCAGCTCCGCGGGCGGATACAACGCCACCGTGGACACGCCGACGTTCTGGACCGACGGCGTGCTGACCATCGCCACGCCGTTGGCGGTCAGCGGTGCGATCATCCACGGGCGTCAGGTGAAGATTCTCAGCAATGTGCTCGGCGTGGACGCCAACGGCGCGCAGGCCGGCAACATCACGATCGCCGCCGGCAGCCAGATGACCGGCGACTATGCCGTGACCATCGCCAACGGCGCCACCGTGTCGGGCCACATGGTCAGCATCAAGGGGCCGACCTATACCGTCGCGCCCACCGACGGCCGTGTCACCAACCCGAACGTGCTGCTCGACGGCACGCTGACCGCCGGCTGGATCTACCTGGGCGATTCGGGGCAACCGCTAAGCGATGTCTTCAGCGGCCCGGGCGGCTTCCTCAAGTTCACCGGCACCGACCCGCGCCTGACCATCGCCTTCACCGGCACGGTCGGCGCGCTCCCCTCTGCCGGCACCGACTTCCGCTACGCCTTCCTGCCCGTGCGCTCCCGTCGCGCGCCACTGCTGCTTTCGCTCAAGCCGGTGACCTATACCTCGAGCGCGGGTTCCGTGAACCTGCTCGTCGACGGCAGCGTCAACCTGGTGCCTCCGGTCTACAACAGCTCGCCCGCCATCTACGGATCGGGGTCTGCTCCGAGCCCATCGGCCATCCCCAATACCCACCTGGTGTTGCAGGCCTCCGGCAGCATTACCACGGGCACCGGAAGGTTCTACTGGCCGGGTTACGTCTATCTCGGTACGGTGGCCGGCCAAGCCGACGGTACGCCGGCCCCCGCGACGCTGGGCACCGGCACCATCACCCTCGGCGGCAAGTTCAGCAACGTACTGCCGGGCAGCACCGCCAGCGACGGCGGCATCGAGTTCATCACCGCGCAGCCGCTCAACCTCAATGGCTATACCGTGACGACCAATGCGAACAGCTGGATCAGCTTCGGCACGCAGACGCTCACCGACCAGTACGCCAGCGGCGCGCTGGGCGCGGGCGCCTTCTTCGGCGGCAAGCAGAGCGGCAGCACGGTGATCTACGCCGCGCTGGATCCCTCGATGTTCCACACCGACACGCCCCCGGCCGCCCAGTAAGGCCGGTCGCGCCCCTTCGACGGCAGGCCTTCGCGGCCTGCCGTCGCGCACGTCACCAGCCTACCGTCAGCGGCTCGCGCACGGCGTGCCGGGGCAGGCGCAGGGTCGCCGTGGCGGTTGCCGCATCCCAGCGCCAGTCATCCACCGCACGCCCCTCGACGGTGATCTCGCGCGGCTTAACCGCCGCGTGGATGCGCAGCTCGTAGCCGCGCGCCGGCAACTGGCCGGCGAAGCGGCCGCGCGCCGGCCCGATCACCAGCCGTTGCGCGCCGTCGGGACCGGTCACGTGCTCGAGCGGGGTGATGGCGTAGTCGCCGTGCTCGTAGGCGAGCGAGTGCCCGTCGTCCTCGTAGAGCTCGAAGCGGCCCTGCCCCCGGCCGTACACGCTGACGACCAGCGGATCCAGCGGGGCGGCATCCGAATAGGCACCGGCCTCCTGCTCCGGCACGATCGCGCCCTCGCGCACGAACACCGGGATCTCGTCCACCGCGTAGCGGGCACTGAAGCGGTGCCCGCCCACGTAACGTTTGCCAGTGAAGAAGTCGATCCACGTACCCGGCGGCAGGTAGATCGCAACCTCGCCATCCGGATCGAGCACCGGCGCCACCAGCATCGACTCGCCGAAGAAATACTCGTGCGGATGCCGGTAGGCCTCCTCCAGCTGCGGGTAGGCCAGGTACAGCGGGCGCAGGATCGGCAGCGTGTCGCGGTGGGCGATCCAGGCCTGGCTGTAGAGGTAGGGCACGAGCCGCTCGCGCAGCGTGAAGTACTTGCGCATCAGCGCCACACCCCGCTCGCCATAGACCCAGGGCATGCGCAGGTTGCCCTCGCGCGGATTGGCGTGCGCGCTGTGCATGCGCAGGAGCGGGCTGAAGGTGCCGAACTCGATCCAGCGCGCGTAGAGGTCGAAGTCGATCCTGCCGCCGTGGAAGCCGCCGATGTCGTGGCTGATGTACGGCACCGCGACGTTGCCGCCGCGCGCGGTGAACGCCACTTCGTACGCCAGCACTGGCCATTCGGACCAGGTGTCGCCGGTGAAGAAGCCCGGGTAGCGCTGGCTGCCCCAGTCGCCGTAGCGGCCCAGGATGAAGGCGCGCTCGCCGGTGGTCTGCTGCGCGTCGTCGTAGAACACCTTGTTGGTCCACAGCTGCGGGTTCAGGCCGGGCATGTCCGCCGCGCCGCTGCCGCCGTCGACCCACCACAGGTCCACGCCCTGGCGCATCAGCGGCCGGTGCAGGTCGCGCATGAAGACGTCCGCCTGGTGCCGGTCGGCGAGGTCGAACCAGATCCGTCCGGGCGGCGGCACGTCGCGCAGCGCCACCGGCCCGCGCAGCAGCCCGCCGCCGCGCTTGCCCGGCTCCACCCGCAGCGCGACCACGATGCTCCGCCCGCCTTTCGCATAGGGCGCCAGGTCGGCCGTGGTCAGCCGGCGCGGCCACTGCACGTGGCTGTGCGGCACCTCCCGGCCGTCGACGAAGAGGCGGTAGTCCCGCGCCACCTCGCCCAGGTAGAGGTAGAGGTGCGGCGGCAGGCGATCGGGCAGACGCACGGTGGTGCGGTACCAGGCCGGCCCCTGGTAGTCCGGCCAGCCCTGTTCCTGCCAGGCCAGGTCGGTACGGATCGGTTTCCAGCCGCGATCGTCGAAGCCCGGTGCGTACCAGCGGTTGTCCAGCCCCTGGTCGCGCGGATCGGGAGCGAAGCGCCAGCCGCCGGAGATATCCAGGTCGAAGCCGGGTTCGGGCGGCTGCGGCCGGCCCAGGTCCTCCAGCACCTGCGGCGCGTGGCTGTCGCTGAAGGAGAGGATGCTCTCCCGGGTGTTGGCGTAGCCGGGGTGGTCGTTGAGGGCGAGCCGGATGCCGCGCGCGTGCAGCCAGTCGATGAAGGCCTGCGGCTGCGGGATCAGCGGGCTCCAGTCGTAGCCGCCGTCCCAGCCGTAGTTGTGCCAGGCAAAGTCCAGCACCAGCGTGTCGAACGGGATGCCTGCCTCGCGCAGCCGCGAGACTTCCGTCTGCAGGGCCTGCTGGCCGTAGCGGCGGAACGCCGGCCGCGCGGCCTCCGCCGTGCCGGGGAAGTATTCGAAGTTGAAGTCGGTGATCCACGGCCCGAACACGTAGCGCGGCACCATGGGTATGGCGCCGCACAAGCGGGCGTAATCGCGCAGCACGCGCGCGTAGTCGTGGTCGTAGGTGAACAGGTAGCCGTCCTGGCCGTGCGCGTCGGGCCGCGGCTCGATCCATTGCGTGCGCGTGTTCCACAGCGGCGTGCGGCTGTCGTCGATCCAGGCCCAGCCGCTGCGGCTGAGCAGGCCGGGCTTGGCCGGCTGCAGGTGCACCTCGATCCCGGGGATGACGATGCCGACCGGGCTTTCCGTACCGTCGCCGTGCGCCGGCAGGTTCGTCCCGCGCAGGTCGTCCAGCGAATAGGTCAGTCCGCCGAGGTTGCGCCGGTCCACCTCGCCCGGGTGCCAATGACTCTCCCGGCCGCCCGGACCGCGCCAGGTCACCTCCAGGTTGTCCGCCGTGAACGGACCGCTGCCGGTCCGGTAGCGCAGCGTCATCGCGTCCGTGTGGATGACCAGCCAGCCGTCCCGCTGCGTGCGGCGCACCGCCACGGGCGGCCAGTCGCGCTGTTGCACCACGGCCGTGGGCGCATCGACGAAACGGCCCGAGGGCGCATATTCCAGCCGCACCAGCGAGGGCGTCAGGAACTCGAAGCGGGCCTTGCCCGCGACCACCGCGGAACTGGCCGGCGCGTCGGCACGGGCGGGCGCCCATGCGACCAGCAACCAGGCCACCCCAAGACATGCCAAGCGACGAACGCCCATGCGCAAACCTCCGCTGCCAGCGATGTTCGGTCGAGCGCGGCCCGGTCGCCTGCCCCTTGCCGAGGCCGCCGCCGGAACTTACACCAAGCCGGCGGGCGCCGCCGTGGCCGCTTAGCCGAGGAAGCGATAGCCCACGCCCGGCTCGGTCTTCAGCCAGCGCGGCGCGGCGGGGTCGTCGCCGAGCTTCTGGCGCAGGCGGCCCAGCACGATGCGCAGGTAATGGGTGTCCTGCACGTGGGTGGCGCCCCAGACCTCGCGCAGCAACTGCTGCTGGGTAACCACCCTGCCGGCATGGCGCAGCAGCAGTGCGAGCACGGCGTATTCCTTGCGCGTGAGCGCCACCGGCCGGCCATCCAGCGCGACCTCGCGTCGCGCCAGGTCCACCGCCAGCCGGCCGTCGTCGTAGCGCGGCGGCTCTGTGCCGCCTGCGGCCGCGGCGTGGTTGCGCAGCAACGCGCGCAGGCGTGCCATCAGTTCCTGGATGCCGAAGGGCTTGGTGACGTAGTCGTTGGCGCCATGGTCCAGCGCCCTCACCTTCTCGCTCTCGGCGCTGCGCACGGACAGCACCAGCACGGGTACCTGGCTCCATTGCCGCAGCTCGGCAAGCATGTCCTGCCCGTCGCGGTCGGGCAAACCGAGGTCGAGGACGATCAGGTCGGGCGACTGAGTGGCGGCGAGTGCCAGGCCCTCGGCCGCGCTGGCCGCGAGCAGCACCCGGTAGCCCTCCGCACGCAGGCCGATGTCGAGGAAGCGGCGTATCTGCGGCTCGTCGTCGACCACGAGCACGCGCGGTGCGGCGGCGTTCATGCGGGTGCCTCCGGGGCGCTGGGCAGCGGCAGGGTCAGGCGCAGCACGGTGCCGCCGCCCTCCGCGGGCAGGGCGGCCACGCTGCCGCCATGGGCACCGATCATGCCACGGCAGATCGACAGGCCCAGGCCGGTGCCGCGCGCGGCCCGGTCGCCACGCGCCACCGAATAGAACATGTCGAAGATGCGCTTGCGTTCCTCCTCCGGGATGCCGGGGCCACGGTCGATCACCTGGATCTCCAGCTCGGCACCCGCCACGCGGACGGCGACGCGCACCGGCGCTCCCGGCGGCGAAACGTGGGCGGCGTTCTCCAGCACGTTGAACAACGCCTGCTCGATCAGCGCCGGATGCACGTACAGCAGCACGGTGCCCGCGGGCAGCGCCATCTCCACGGCCTGCGCCGGCTGCAACCGGCGCAGCCGTTCCACCGCGGCGACCACGATTTCGCCGGCATCGATCCAGTCGCGGTGCAGGTGCAGGGTGCCGTGCCCCAGCCGGGTCATGTCGAGCAGGTTCTGGATGTAACGGTCCAGGCGCTGCCCTTCCTCGAGGATCGCCTGCATCAGCTCGCGGCGCTCCTCGCGCGGCAGTTGGTCTTCGTAGCTGGCCAGGGTCCCCGCCGCGCCGATCATCGCCGCCAGTGGCGAGCGGAGGTCGTGCGATACCGAGGACAACAGCGCGTTGCGCAGGCGCTCGGTCTCACCCTGCACGCGGGCCTGCTCCAGCGCTTCGGCGAGGCGCGCCCGCTCCAGGGCGAGGCCGATGTCGCGGGCCATCGCTCGGGCGAGCCGGTGGCGTTCGGGATCGGGCTCGCGCGCCCAGCGCGCGGGCCGCCAGGCCGCCAGGCCGGCCGGTTGCTCCGCCCCGCCCAGCGGCACGATCCGGTAGCCGGCCGCCCGGGTCGGTGGGCCGTCCGCCGCGGGCTCCGACCGGACCCCCGCCTCGAGGTCGGCCAGCTCCTGCGCCGTCAGCCCCGGGGTCGCCGGTGCCACGGCGGCAAGGCGCAAAGGCCCGTCGGGGGGCTCCCGCACCAGGATCGCCACCGGTGCCTCCAGCGCCTGGGACAGGCGTGCCGCACCGGCCTGCAGGACCTGTGCGGCGCCTTCGCAGGCCGCAAGGCGCTGGCCCAGTCGCAGCAAGGCGCGCGAGCTGGCCTGCGCGCCACGCAGGGATTCGACCTGGCTGGCCAACCGTGTCGCCAGGCGGCTGCAAACCAGCGCGACAACCAGGAACAGGCCGACCGCCAGCACGTCGTCCGCATCGGCGATCATCAGCGTGTGCCGCGGCGGGGTGAAGAAGAAGTTGTAGGCGAGCGAGCACAGCACCGCCGCGTACACGGCCACGCTCATGCGCGTACGCACGGCGACCGCCAGCACGGCGGTGAGGAAGATGAAGGCGAGGTTGGCGACCGAGAGGTAGCGATCCGCGACGGCGGCCAGCGCCACGGCGAGCACCGAGGCGAGCGACGCGAGGGCGTATTCCCGCAGGATCCGGCGGATCGTGCGGGAGCGCTGGCCCGGAGGCATGTCGCGGAAGCTCGGCATGGCCCGCCTACGGTAGAACATCCGGCGCGCGCCGGCCTCAGATTTCCACCGGGGCGCCCAGCTCGATCAGCCGGTTGCCGGGGATCCGGAAGAAGGCGGTGGCCGGCAGCGCATTACGGGCGAGAAAGGCAAACAGGTGGTCGCGCCAGGGCGCCATGCCCGGCCGCCTCTCCGCGGCCACCACGGTCTCGCGCGAGAGAAAGAAGGTGGTGTCCATCAGGTCGAACCCGGGCCCCCCACGCTGGCCGCAGAGCGCCAGCGCGCGCGGGATGTCCGGGTCTTCGGCGAAACCGAAGCGGAACAGCAGCCGGCCGAAGCCGCCCTCGAGCGCCTGCCACTGGAACCGCTCCTCCGCTTCGGCGACGGGCGTCTCTAGCACCTCCACGGTCAGCAGCACGTTGCGCTCGTGCAGCACCTTGTTGTGCTTGAGGTTGTGCAGCAGCGCGTGGGGAATGGCGTCGGCATTGGCGGTAAGGAACACCGCCGTGCCCTGCACGCGCGGGGGCGGATGGTCGACCATGGTGCGGATGAACGGGTCCACGGCCAGTCCGCCGTGGCGGATCTCGCGCACGACCAGCTCTCGGCCGCGCCGCCAGGTCGTCATCAGCGCGAAGATGCCCAAGCCGAGCGCCAGCGGAAACCACCCGCCGGATTCGATCTTGACCAGGTTGGCGCTGAAGAAGCCCAGGTCGACGACGAGCAGGCCTACGCCGGTGGCCACCACCGCCGGCACGCTCCAGCGCCAGCGGAAGCGCGCCACCACGAGCGCCAGCAGGGTGGTGATCACCATCGTGCCGGTCACCGCGATACCGTAGGCGGACGCCAGGTTGCTGGACGAGCGGAATCCCAGCACCACCGCCACGATCAGCACCAGCAGCACGCGATTGATCCACGGGACGAAGATCTGGCCGGACATCTCGTGCGAGGTATGCACCACGCGCATGCGCGGCAGGTAGCCGAGCTGCATCGCCTCGCGCGTCATCGAGAACGCCCCCGAGATCACCGCCTGCGAGGCGATGACCGTGGCCGCGGTGGCCAGCGCGATCGTCGGATAGAGCAAGGGACGGGGCACCAGGTGATAGAACGGGTTGGCGAGCGCGCGCGGATCGGCCAGCACCAGCGCGCCCTGGCCGAAATAGTTGATGACCAGCGCGGGCAGCACCAGGTTGAACCAGGCCAGCCGGATCGGCCGCTTCCCGAAATGCCCCATGTCCGCGTACAGCGCCTCGGTACCGGTCACCGCCAGCACCACCGCACCCAGTGCGAAGAACGCCTCGGCACGGTTGCGCAGGAAGAAGTCGACGCCGTAGGCGGGACTCAGTGCCGCCAGCACGGAGGGGTGGCGCACGATGCCGGCGAGGCCGAACGCCGCAAGCGCCAGGAACCAGACCACGCAGACCGGTCCGAACACCGCGCCGATGCGGTCGGTGCCATGCTTCTGCAGCCAGAACAGCGCGAGGATCACCACCAGTGTCACCGGCACCACCCACTGCTCGAGCGCAGGCGTGGCCACCTGCAGGCCCTCGACCGCCGACAGCACCGAGATCGCGGGCGTGATCACGCCGTCACCGTAGAACAGCGCTGCGCCGAAGATCCCCAGCAGGGCGATCGCCATGCGCAGGCGCGGCATCTCGCGCACGCTGCGCTGCGCCAGCGCCATCAGCGCCATGATGCCGCCCTCGCCCTTGTTGTCGGCGCGCATGATGAACAGCACGTACTTGACCGACACCACGATCAGCAGCGACCAGAACACCAGGCTGAGCCCGCCCAGCACGTTCGAGTGCGTGGCCGCCACGCCGTGTTCGCCGAACACTTCCTTGAGCGTGTACAGCGGGCTGGTGCCGATGTCCCCGTAGACCACCCCCACCGCGCCCAGCGCCAGCGCGGCGAGCCGCTTGCGTTCCTCGCTCATGGCTGCACCGGGCCATGCGGGGGGACGGTGAACCGGAAACGGTTAGGCCGAGCGGGATGGAGGGACATGGAAGCGAGCGCCAGTTGAACCGGCGCGCACTTTAGGGACGCTCTCGTAAGAAAGGGATAGCGCGGCGGCCTCCCCACATAAAGAGGCCGTAAAAAAAAGCGCGATCGTTTACCTCGTGCCGAACGACCCTGCGGCGCCCGCACCTTTGCTGGTTCTACGTGCCCGCCGCGCCGGAGCAGGCCCCGCGCGCCAGCAAAGCCCGACGCAGGGGCGTCGTCCGCGGGGGCGGCGCCTCGCTCGTGCTCGGCTCAGCCGGACACGGGCCGCCGGTTCGCCCCGCCCGGATGCGGCGGCATGCTGGCGAACATGGGCGGCACGCCACCCGGGACCCTCGTGGTGTTGCCGCCCCTTGCCCACGAAGGCGCGGGCAGCCTGATGCCGTGACGCATGTTCGCGGCCGGCAGGGGACGGCGGGTGCTGGGAAGGGACTCGTCGTGACGCATGGCGGGCCTCCGGCTTCGGGGTCTTCGACGATGCACCGGCACGGGTGCAGCCGGCGTGTGGAGGATGCCAAGGCAGCGCCGACGCTGGCGCGTGCCGGCAAGGGTCCACAGACACGCCGCGTGCCGCGCCGCTCCTGTCGGGCGGACAGGATGCCGGAACCCCCACTCAGCGGCAATCGCGAGCCGGTATCAGGGGCGCCCGCGGCCGCCGGTGGTCGGCGCCCCGGGCGGCGGATCGAACCCGCCCCCCTGCCCGTCCGCGCCCTGGCCCTTGGTCGAGCCCACACCGCTCTCGCGACGCTTGCGCTCCTCGATGTGCTGCGCGCGGTCCAGCCCGACGCCGCCGGTCTGGTAGGTGGGACCGTTCTCCGGCACCGGCAGGATCGCCTCGGGGTCGAGCGGCTCACCCAGCGCCTGCTGTCCGCGCGGGTCGCCGAAACCATGGTGCGGGCGCATCTGGCCGTTGCCGCTCTCGCCGCCAGTGCCGCCGACCGGCTCGACCGCCTCGCGGCTCTCGCCCTCGACCTGGACCTGGCTCTGCTCGGCGCGCCTGGCGATGGCGTCCTGCAGGTTGGCGTTGGTGCGGCCACGCGGATCGTCGATGCTGCCCATGGGTTTCTCCTGCTCCGGAACGGCTGCGCACGATCCTGCCCGAGCGAAGGTCAGCGGGGCGTGCAGCGACGATGGGTGGCTCGTTAGCTCGCCGCTTCCTACACATGCGCCGGCGCAAGCTCGCCGCTGGCCCCGTCCGCGCGGACGTGGTCACGACACCGGAACCGACCACCATGCACGTACAAGCCTTCCTGCTGTCGCCCCACGACTGGGTGCCCAACCACCCGCGCCTGCCGGTGCTGCTCTATCGCCAGGCGCTCGGCGGCGAGGCAGGCGAGGACGGCGCCGCAGCAGCCTTCGAGGCGATGTTCCGGCGCAACGGCTGGCCTCCGCAGTGGCGCTCGGGCATCTACGATTTCCATCATTACCATTCCACCGCCCATGAGGTGCTCGGCGTCGCCAGGGGAAGCGCACGCCTGATGCTGGGCGGCCCGGGCGGCCGCGAGGTCCGGGTGCGCGCGGGCGACGTGGCCCTGTTGCCGGCCGGCACCGGCCACCGCCGCCTGGAGTCGAGCAACGACTTCCTGGTGGTCGGTGCCTATCCGCCGGACCAGCACTGGGACATCTGCCGCGACGCCCCCGATGCGACCATGCTGATGCGCATCGCGCAGTTGCCCTTCCCCGCGTGCGATCCGGTGGAAGGCGAGCACGGCCCGCTCACCCAGCGCTGGAGCCCGTCCTGACCGTCGCGCCGCGCCGGCGCAGATGGTCCAGCAGGCGTGGCACCGGGTCGGCGATCTCGCGGGCGAGGAAACCCAGCGAACCCACCGAACGCTCCAGCGTCCGCCCTGCCTCGGCGTGCACGAACACACCCCACAGTGCCGCCTGCACGGCATCGCCGCAGCGCGCCGCGAGCCCGGCGATTAGCCCGGCCAGCACATCGCCCGAACCGGAGGTGCCCAGCCCGCGGCAGCCGCCCGGATGCAGCCACAGGCGGCCGTCGGGCGATGCGATCCAGGTGGTGGCGCCCTTGAGCACCAGCACGCTGCGCGTGCGCCGGGCAAATGCCAGCGCCAGCTCCTGCGGCTCGCGCTGCACGCGCGACTTTTCCAGGCCGGACAGCTTCGCCATCTCGCCTGCATGGGGCGTCAGCACGTAGGGCGCGCCGGGCCGCGCGCGCAGGTCCGGCGACAGCGCTCCGGCATCGATCACCAGCGTGCCCGTCGCATGCCGGATGATCCGCTGCACCAGCGTGGTGGTCGCCGGTGCCGGGCTCATGCCCGGGCCGACCAGCACCGCGTCGGCGCCGGCCAGCGCGTCGTCCAGCGCGGCGTTGCCGCGCACGATGCCGCCCCGCGCGTCCACCGGCAGCCCCAGCACCAGCGCCTCCGGCAGGGCGACGGCGAACGGCAGCGCGACGTCCTGCGCGGTGGCCACCTGCAGCTTGCCCGCCCCGGAACGCAGCGCGGCGGTGCCCGCCAGCAGCGCCGCACCGGGCACGCGACTGGAGCCGCCGATCACCAGCACGCGGCCGCGCGCTTCCTTGCCGCCGTCGGGATCCGGCAAGGGCATGCCGCGCAGCAGTCGCGCCGTCAGCCGCTGCGGCTCGGCCCGCGCGCTCATCGTGCCCCCTTGGGCCGGTCGGACTCGATCGTCACCGGCGATCCGGCCTCGACCAGCGGCGCCACGAAGTTGGTGCGCTCCAGCACCAGGCCGCAGCCGTCGGCGGCCCGCACGTACTCGGTGATGCCGCAGTTGGGTACGTCGCCTTCGCGGTCGATCGCCAGGATGGTGCGCTCGTCCATGCGCTCGAGCAGGTAGCGGAAGCAGTTCACGATCACCTGGTGGCCGACGATCATCACCCGTTCGCCGGCGTGGTTGCGCTGCAGGTCGCTCAGCATGCTGCGCAGGCGCAGCACCACGTCGCACCAGCTCTCGCCGCCGGGTGGGCGGAAATAGAACTTGCCGACCAGCCGGCGTTGGTCGGCGAGCTCGGGAAACTTCTCGCGGATGCCGGCACGCGTGTAGCGGTCGAGCACACCGAACTCCTTCTCGCGCAGGCGCTCGTCCACCAGCACCTCCTCCGCCCTGCGCCCCATCGATTCGGCCGCCGCGCAGGCCGTCTGCCGTGCACGCTCGTAGGGCGAGGCCAGGATCGTGGTCGGCCGCAGTTCTTCGGGCAATGCCCGCATCCACGCGCCCAGCGCCTGCGCCTGCTCGAGCCCGAGCGGTGAAAGTGGCACGTCGGCGTCGCGGTGCTGCAGTTCGATGAGCGGCGCGCCCGAGGCCTCGGCCCGGTCGCGCGCGATGTTCCCCGCGCTTTCGCCATGCCGGATGATCCACAGCCGCTCGGGCCATCCGGCGTGGTCCTGTCTGACTGCGCCCGACACGCGATTCTCCTGCTCCGTATCGCTGCTGAGCATTGGCGCCGCGGCGTGAACGGCCGGTCGAGCCACCACCGCTGCCGGCGGCCGCACCTGAGCTTTTGCTAGCGCCGGCTAGACGGAGGCCTCACGGTCGTCACGCCAACATCGGACCTGCGAACGGCGGTACCTTGCCGAGCGTTCGCGCCGGTGCCAGACCCGCCGCAAGCCCGAACGAGACCTCCCATGCGAAACGCCCTGCAACTGCGCTGCAACCAACTGGAGCGCTCGATGCGCGCCCTCCATGACGAATGCGACCGCCTGATGCGAGAGAACGCGATGCTGCGCGAGCGCATGCAACGGTACGGCGCCGGGCAGACGGTCCAGCGCCTCGACGAGGAACTCGCCCGCATCGCTTCCGGCCCGGAGGCCGAGCAGGAGCCGTACGTGATCCGCGCCTCGTCGATGCGGATGTACTGAGGGGTATTCGAACCGCAGGGCCTGCGGCGCGCACCAAGCGCCATCCGACGCCGCCCATCCCGGCCCCGACCGCGCATCCGGGGCCAAGCGGTCAGCGCCAGCCTGCGGCGCGTGCTGCCCGCTCCTGCCCGGCGTCGAACACGTCGCCTCGCAGGCGGGCATCGACCGCCGCCTGCACGTCCGCCGGCAGAGCGCTCGCCGCCGGGCGCAGTTCGCCATCCTCGCGGGCCGCCGGGCTCAGCACCAGCACCGACCAGCCTGCATCGCCATGGCATGCCAGGCCGGCCCGCGCCGCCCGGGCGCGCAGCACGAACGTGCGGCAGATGTGTCCATCCGTGCCGCGGAAGCTCAGGCCGACGCCGACCCGGGCGTGCGGGTCGGGCTCACTTGCCAGAGCCTCGTCCAGGGCGTGCTGCAAATCGCCGGCGGCAAGCACCTGCCCATCCTGCATGCGCACCAGGTCGCCGCCAGCCCACCACCCTCGCAACGCCATGCCGACGAGCACCACCGACGCGGCGACAGCAATGCCGGCAACGAGCCGGCGGCGCGGCCGTCGGCGGGCCGCGGCTGCATGGCCGGCGGCTGCCGATCCGCGCGCCATGCCGCGCCGCACGGGCTGGGAGGACGGCTGCAACAAGGCAGACAACCGCGCCGGTATCGGCTCTTCGAGCAC
The DNA here is from genome assembly GCF_037137055.1 of Fulvimonas yonginensis. NCBI lineage: Bacteria > Pseudomonadati > Pseudomonadota > Gammaproteobacteria > Lysobacterales > Rhodanobacteraceae > Fulvimonas > Fulvimonas yonginensis. Next base: position 86,843 of record NZ_JBBBNY010000010.1, on the reverse strand, counting down.
CGGATCGAACGCGGCGCGCAACTCGGCCCGAACCGCGCGTGCCCGCCGGACGCGGTCGGCCAGCAGCGGGTCGTGCGCAAGCGCGGCATCGATGCGCGCCGCCGAGACGGGATCGAGTTCGCCATCCACGTAGGCCTGCAGTGTGTCGTCGTCGATGGGGTTCATGCGTCTTTCCCGAGATGGGCCTGCAAGGCAATGCGGGCGCGGGCGAGCCGACTGGTGACGGTGCCGACCGGTAACTCCAGCACTTCGGCGGCCTCGCCGTAGGACATGCCCTCGACCAGCACCAGGGCGACGACCTCGCGATGGTCCGGAGGCAGCGCCGCCAACGCGGCCGCCAGCGCCAACCGATCCGCCGGGCGTGCGCTGGCGCCCTCGTCCACCACCGCAGCCGCCGCCTCCGGTACGAAGAGGTTTTGCGACCGCCCGCGGGCGCGCAGCTCGTCGCGCCAGGCATTGCGTGCGATCGCGAACACCCATTTGTCCAGCGGAGCATCCGGTCGCCATTGCGCGGCGCGCGCCAGCGCCCGTTCCAGCACCGTCTGTACCAGGTCGTCCGCATCCGCGGCCTGTCCAGCCAGCGCGCGCGCCAGGCGACGCAGGCGCGGCAGCAGCGGGATCAGGCCCGCGCGCACGGCGTCGGTCGAATCCACCATCGTGTTCCTGTACGTCCGAAGGGGCACATTTCTTCCCTCGCGCACGCTCATGCGGTTGGAGGGCGTAAAGCGGGTGGATGCTAGCATCCGCCCACCGAGGCCACCGGGCGATGTCCTTGCGCGCTTTTTCCATCATGCGGCTTTTGGCGCCCGCCTTCGTTCTGGCGCTGGCGGGCATTTCGCCCGCACAGGCGCAGGTGGGGGGCGCGCTGCAAGGCTTGCAGGTCCCGGGCATGCCCCTGCCCGGGGCCCTCCCCGGACCGCCCCTGCAGCGCGCCGGTGACCTGCTGCGACGACCACTGGCCGCCGGCCTGACAGCGCAGGTCGACGCGCTGCTGCGCCGGGAACCCGGGCGCGTCGATGTCGACCCCCGGGGAGCGCCGGTCGTCCGCGGCGAATTCCTTGCCATGGGCTTGTCGGAGGCGCAACTCGACGCCGTGCGGGCAGGCGGCTTCTCCGTCGATCGGCCGCCACCGGCCGATGTCGTCCTGGGCCTGGACTTCGTCGTCCTGCACGACCTGCGCGGGCGTGGCACGGCTGCGGCCATGCAGGCCCTGCGGCAAGCTGCGCCGGATGCCACCTTCACCTACCAGCATCTTTATCTGCCCGCCGGACCCGGACACCCGGACCAGGACGGCATGGCGGCCGCAGGGTCATCCGCGATGCCCGCCCGGCGCGTGGGGTTGATCGACGGCGGCGTCGACGCGGCCGATCCTGCGCTCGCCCATGCGCATATCGAGCGGCACGGCTGCCAGCGGGAGGTCGCCTCACCGCATGGCACGGCAGTTGCCGCGCGCCTGGTCGCAGGCGACGCGGACGCGCTGTATGCGGCCGATCTATGGTGTGGGGACGAGGTCGGGGGCGCCGTGTCGAGACTCGTCGATGCGCTTGCCTGGATGGCGCGCGAGCGTGTCGCGGTCATCAACATCAGCCTGGTCGGGCCCGACAACCCGGTACTCGCGCGGGCGGTGCAGGCGATGATCGCGCGGGGACACGTGCTGGTCAGTGCGGTCGGCAACGACGGACCCGCCGCGCCGCCGCTGTTTCCCGCGGCGTACCCGGGTGTGATCGGGGTCGGCGGCGTCGATGCGCACGATCGCGTGCTGCCCGAGTCCGCCGCGGGCGAGCAGGTGGACTTCTGCGCCTCCGGCGTGGTCGGCAGGGGCCGCAATGCGCTGCGTGGCACCTCGTTCGCGGCCCCGATCGTCGCGCGGAGGGCTGCGGGCTTGCTGGAGGCGCCGCATGACGGAGCCGCCGCCGAGGTACAGCGCCGGCTGATCGGCGAAGCACGTCACCTCGGCGCCGCGGGCCACGACCCTCGCTACGGGTACGGTCTGCTGACACCCTGAACCTGAACGCATGCCGACCACGGGCCGCCGGCATGGAAGGATGCTTGCGCCACGGACGTACTGGACCTCGGAAGCCGCGGATCGGCCGCGGGCAGGAGGTCCCACATGCGCAACACGACCCTCAGCTACAAGCCCCTCACCATTGCCCTGGTCAGCGGCGTGCTCGCCCTGACCGCAGCAGCGTCGGCGCACGCCCAGGTACTGGGCCGAGGCTCGCTTGCCGGCGATATCGCCGGCGGCCTGGGCGGCCCCATCCGATCCACCACCATGGGCTCCATGGACGGCCGCATCGACGGCTCCATGCGCGGCGGCATGAGCAGTCTCGATGCGCCCGGGATCGATGCGCGGGCCGTCGAGCGGCACGCCGAGCGCCTGCGCCGGCGGGCCGCCGCGAGCGCTGCTTCGGCGACGGATACCGGGGCACGCGCCACCCGCCGACTGGACGGTACGGCGGCCAACGATGCCTCCGCCGCGCTCGCCGGCGCGGCGGGGGCCGGCGGCGGCAGCGGCCACCGTGTCGCGGGGAACGGCGCAGCCGAACTCGCCTCCTCTGCAGCCGGCACCCTTCCTTCGTCAGCGAGGGACGGCCTGGCGACCACGCCGGGTCAGGTCACCGGTGTGACACGTTCGGCCGTCCCGACGGCCAAACACTATGTCGACGGCGCAGGGGCGGACGCCCGCGGCGGAGCCGGCGACGCCCCGGCCGCTGCGAAGGGCTCGGCCGACGGCCTGGCCGATGTTCGCGACCGCACGGCCAGCCACACCGACAACGTTGGCGCGCAGCCCGCGCCTGCCGGCGTGCTCGCGACGGCCCTTGCCGGCGACGCTTCCGGAACGGCATCGACCGGCGGGCCTGGCTCCGGCACGACGTCGGACGAGCGGTCGACCGGCGGGTCCGGACCGCTGTCGCCGGCCGCCGGCACGACGCGCGGCGCCGGTGGCCCGTCGGCCGAGGTGTCGGGCTCGGGCGAAGGCGGCGCGCAGGCCAAGGCGGGTTCCGGCGGCACGGCCGACGCCCGTGGTGCGGCTGGCGCACAGGCACGGGCCCACGCCCAAGGCTCGGCCCGCCACGGCGTCTCCGCCTCGACCCGCGCCCGGGGTGAAGGCAGCGCCGGTGTGCATGCCGCGGGCCACTGAGCCCTCGCGCAGAAGCAAGGAAACCGATGCCGAAGGCAACGCCGTCGGGCGGGACGCAAAAGAAGGCCCCGCCTGGCGGGGCCTTCTGCGTCGATGCGCTCAGGCGAACGGGTCGTCCAGGACGATGGTGTCCTCGCGGTCGGCGCCGGTGGCCACGATCGCCAGGCGGCAGCCGGACAGCTCCTCCACCGCGCGCAGGTAGGCGCGGGCGGCGGCGGGGAGCTTGTTCCAGTCGCGGATGCCGGCGGTGGACTCTGCCCAGCCGGGGAACTCCAGGTACACCGGCTTGCACTCGGCCCAGCCGTCGGCGTCCAGCGGCGCCAGCTCGCGGCGCTTGCCACGGTACTCGTAGGCCACGCAGACCTTGATCGACGGCAGGCCGTCGAGCACGTCCAGCTTGGTGATGGCCAGGCCGTTGATGCCGTTGATCTGCACCGCGCGCTTCAACGCCACCAGGTCGATCCAGCCGCAGCGGCGCGGCCGGCCGGTGCTGGCGCCGAACTCGTTGCCGACCTTGCGCAGGCGCTCGCCCATCTCGTCGTGCAGCTCGGTCGGGAACGGACCGCCACCCACGCGCGTGGCGTAGGCCTTGCAGATGCCCAGCACGTAGTCGATGTCGCAGGCGCCCACGCCGGTGCCGGCCAGTGCGCCACCGACGGTGGTGTTGGACGAGGTGACGTACGGGTAGGTGCCGTGGTCGATGTCCAGCAGCGCGCCCTGCGCGCCTTCGTACAGGATGTTGCCGCCTTCGCGGCGCACGTCGTGCAGGATGGTGGCGACGTCGTCGACCAGCGGACGGATGTACTCGCCCCAGGCCAGCGCGTCGTCGAGCACCTTCTGGTAGTCGACCGGCTCGGCCTTCAGCCACTGCGTCAGGATGAAGTTGTGGTACTCGACCGCGGCCTTGATCTGCGCCGGCAGCTCGTGCGGGTACATGAGGTCGGCCACGCGGATCGAGCGGCGCGCCACCTTGTCTTCGTAGGCCGGGCCGATGCCGCGGCCGGTGGTGCCGATGGCGCTCTTGCCCGCGGCGGCCTCGCGCGCCTTATCCACGGCGATGTGGTAGGGCATGATCAGCGGCGTCGCCGGGCTGATCTTCACGCGCGAGCGCACGTCCACGCCCTGGGCTTCCAGTTCGCCGATCTCCTGGATCAGCGCTTCGGGCGAGAGCACCACGCCGTTGCCGATCAGGCACAGCGCGTCCTCGCGCAGGATGCCCGAGGGGATCAGGTGGAGCACCGTCTTCTTGCCCTTGATCACCAGCGTGTGGCCGGCGTTGTGGCCACCCTGGAAGCGCGCCACGGCGCTGACCCGCTCGGTCAGCAGGTCGACGATCTTGCCCTTGCCTTCGTCGCCCCACTGGGCTCCGAGGATGACGACTGACTTGCCCATGAAAGTTCTCGCTCGTTGTGCCCCGCACGGGAGCCGTGGTTTCGGAAAGGAAGACTCAGCGCACCAGCTGCAGCGCGGCCAGCCCGGCGATCACCGCCGCCGCGCCGAACACGCGCAGCGTGCGCGGCCTGAGCTCGAGCGCCTGGCGCACCATCGATTGCCAGTGGCGCGGCGCCGCGAAGAGCATCAGGCCCTCCAGGACCAGCACCAGGCACAACGCGGCCGACAACTCGTGCGGCATGCCCGCGCCCTCAGCGCTTGGCCGCGCTGTCGTCGAAGTAGCGCAACAGCTCCGCGTCCGGCTTGAGCACCAGGGTGCCCTTGCCGTCTGCGAACGCCTTCTTGTACGCCGCCAGGCTTCGATAGAACGCGAAGAATTCCGGGTCCTGGCCGTACGCCCGGGCGTAGATCGCCGCCGCCTGCGCATCGCCTTCGCCGCGCACCTTGGCCGCGTCGCGCTCGGCGTCGGCGCGCAGCACCTGGCCCTGGCGGTCGGCGTCGGCGCGGATCTTCTCGGCCGCCTCCTGGCCGGTGTAGCGCAGCTCGTTGGCCAGCTGCAGGCGCTCGGCGCGCATGCGCTTGTACACCGATTCGCTGACCTCCTCCGGCAGGTCGATGCGCTTGATGCGCACGTCGACCACCGCGATGCCGAGATTCCTGCGTGCGGCGGCATCGGTCAGTTGGCGCACGCGCTCGGTGATGTCCTTGCGGCCGCCGGCGATCAGGTCCTGCAGCGTGCGCGAGTTGAACTCGAAGCGCAGCGCGTCCTTCACCACCGGAGTGAGCCGCTGCGCCGCCTGGTTGGCGTCGCCGCTGGTCGCGCGGTAGTAACCGGCGTTGTCGGCCACGCGCCACTTCACGTAGAAATCGACGTTGACGCTCTTCTTCTCCGAGGTGAAGTAGCGCTCCGGCGGCGCGTCCAGGCCCTGGATACGGGTGTCGAAGCGCACCACCTGCTGGATCAGCGGCGCCTTGAAATGCAGCCCGGGCGGGTAGTCGGTCTGCACGATGCGGCCGAACTGCAGCACCAGCGCGCTCTGCCCCTCGCGCACCACGAAGGCGCTGTTGATGCCGAGCAGCACCAGCAGCGCCACGATCACGAGCCAGACGGCCTTCATGGCTGGTTCTCCTTGTCCGCGTCCGCATCGGACGTGGCGGCGGCAGCGGTGGTCGCGGCCGCCGGCACCGGCGGCAGGTTGATGATGGTGCGGCCGCCCGAGCCGTCGATCACCTTGCGGTTGCCGGCCATCACCTGCTCCATCGTCTCCAGCCACAGGCGCTTGCGGGTCACTTCGGGGGCCGCCTTGTATTCCTTCAGCAGCAGCGAAAAGCGCTCGGCGTCGCCCTGCGCGCGCGCGATGCGCTCGGCCTTGTAGCCAGCCGCCTCGGCCGCGATGCGGGCGGCGTCGCCGCGCGCGACCGGCACCACCTTGTTGGCGTACGCCAGCGCGCCATTCTCGATGCTCTGCTTGTCCTCGCGCGCCTTGTTGACGTCGTCGAAGGCGTCCTTCACTTCCGCCGGCGGCGCCACGTTCTGGAAGCTGACCGCCGTCACCTGCAGGCCGCAGTGGTAGGCGTCGAGCGTCTTCTGCAGCGTGCGGCCGGCCTCGTCGACCAGCGCGGCGCCTTCGCCGGAGAGGATCAGGTCCATGTCGCTGTGGCCGATCACCGAGCGCACGGCGGCCTCGGCCGCGGCGGCGATGGTGCCCTCCACGTCGTCCACCGCGAACAGGTAGGCGCGCGCGTCGGAGACCTGGTACTGCACGGTGAAATCGATGCTGATGATGTTCTCGTCGCGGGTCAGCATGCGCACGCTGTCGGACAGCGAGCGCACGCGGGTGGTTTCGACCTTGGTCACCGTCTCGATCGGCTGCGGCAGCTTGAAGTGGAAGCCGGGCGGCAGCGTGCGGGCGTACTGGCCGAAGCGCAGCACCACGCCGGCCTGGCGGGCGTCGATCACGGTGTAGCTGCTGAGCAGCAGCCAGGCCAGCAGCAATGCCAGCACGATGGTGACGATGCCGCCCGGCCCCCCGTGGCGGCCCAGGCGCGCGCGCAGGCGCTTGAGCACGTCGTCGATGCCGTGGTTGCCGCCGCTGGGGCGCTTGCTGCTCCAGGGATCGCGCTGGCCGCTGCCGGGCTCGTTCCAGGCCATCTCAATCTCCTTGGGGCAAGGGGCAGGCCGGCAGGACGTGCCGGCGAGTGCGTTGCGGATTCAGGGCCATAAACGCAGCGTCGAGGTCGGGGTGGGTGAATCGCGGCACGCCGCGATCGATCTCGGTGCGGGCGGGCGAACGCCGCACAAACGCCGGATAGTCTAGCAGAGGCCGGAACGGGCCGTGGCCGTTCCGGCCGCCCCCTTGCCCGCGCCGCCGCCCCTTTAGTCGGAGCGGGCTTGCTGGCGATGCCGTTGGCTGGATGCCCGCCCGGAGGGGTTCGATGCGCGGCCGGCGAACGGAAGGAACAGCATCGCGAGCAAGCCCGCTCCTACCGTTCAGGGCATGTCCGGGGCGCCCAGCACCCCGCGCAGCAAGGCCGCATCCTGTGGATTGCCGCCGCCCAGCGGAGCGATCACCGCACGCGGGGCATCGATGTGCAGGTGCCAGCCGTGCTCGTCGACCGATTCGCGTGCAATCGCCCCGGCCGCCCGCAGGCGCGCGTGCAGGCGACCTGCGGACAGCGGCAACTGCAGCTCGGTCTGCACGCGCTCGCCGCCCAGCAGTTCACCCAGCGCCTGGCGCAGCAGTTCCAGGCCCTCCCCGGTGGCGGCGGACAGCCACACCTGGGCGGGACGACCGTCGGCATCGCGCACGATGCGCGGTTGCGCAGCGGCCGCGAGACGCGGCGCCGGCGCCTCCTGCGGATCGTCCAGACCGTCAGCGGTGGAAGCCCCGCCGTCGCCCAGGCCCTCACGCAGTACGTCGATCTTGTTCATCACGCGCAACTGCGGCACCTCGCCCGCGCCGATCTCCTCCAGCACGGCGTCGACGATCCGGTGCAGCCGCTCGCGCTCCTCGTCGGCGGCGTCGCTGACGTGCAGCAGCAGATCCGCATCGCGCGCCTCGGCCAGGGTGGCGCGGAAAGCGGCGACCAGGTCGTGCGGCAGCTCGCGGATGAAGCCCACGGTGTCGGCCAGCACGGCCGGGCCGCAGGACAGGTCCTCGATCTTGCGCACCGTCGGATCGAGCGTGGCGAACAGCAGGTTGGCCGCGAACACCTCGCCCTCGGTCAGCGCATTGAACAGCGTCGACTTGCCGGCGTTGGTGTAGCCCACCAGCGCCACCCGCGGCACCGTGTTGCGCAGGCGCGCGCGGCGCTGCTGGGTGCGCTGCACCTGCACCTTCTCCAGCCGCTTGGTGAGCATCTTGACCCGCTCGCCGAGCAGGCGGCGGTCGGTCTCCAGCTGCGTCTCGCCGGGACCGCGCAGGCCGATGGCACCGCCGCGCTGGCGCTCCAGGTGGGTCCAGCCGCGTACCAGCCGGGTGGCCAGGTGCTTCAACTGGGCCAGCTCCACTTCCAGCTTGCCCTCGTGCGAGCGCGCGCGCTGGGCGAAGATGTCCAGGATCAGCCCGGCGCGGTCGACCACGCGCACGGCCAGCAGCTTCTCCAGGTTGCGCTCCTGCACCGGGGTCAGCAGGTGGTCGACCAGCACCACGTCCGCCTCGGTGGCGCGCACGGCCTCGGCGACCTCTTCGGCCTTGCCGGTGCCGATGTAGTAGCGGGGATTGGGGTCCTCGACGCGGGCGCCGACGCTGGCCAGCACCTCGGCGCCGGCGGACTTGACCAGTTCCGCGAATTCGGCCGCGCGACGGGCGGCGTCCCCCTCGCCGCGGGCATACGGCAAGACCAGTACGGCGCGTTCGCCCTTCTTCTGTCTATCGAACACTAGGTCTCGAAATCGCCTGTCGTGTGGGGGGTGCCGCAGGGCGAACCCGCGGCCGGGAGCGGCATTGTATGCCGATCATCGCGCACCGGCCGGCAAGAGACCGTGGGCGCGAGGCGATGGCTGCCGGCAGGCCAGGCTGTCCTGCCGGCGGCGCGCGGCGAAGGTCAGCCTTCGGCTTCGGCAGACGCGTGCGTCTCGGCATGGCCCTCGTGGCCATTGCCCATGCGCACGTTGCGGCTGGGTACCACGGTGGAGATGGCGTGCTTGTAGACCATCTGGCTCACCTGGTTGCGCAGCAGCACCACGAACTGGTCGAACGACTCGATCGTGCCCTGCAGCTTGATGCCGTTGACCAGGTAGATCGCCACCGGCACACGCTCGCGGCGCAGTGCATTGAGAAACGGGTCCTGCAGTGATTGCCCTTTGGACATGTTGTTGTACCCCCTCGCGAACCTGCGCAGGCCGGAGAAAAGACGCCACGACGGCGACCGGCCCAAGTCCGGTGGATATTAACCAGTTTTAAATGACGGGCGAAAGCACGGGAACCGAGACCCAGTCGCCAGCCCGCGCATGGCGCGCGAAAAACACGCTCCATGGCCCCCGCGCCGGCGTCAGTGCCCCTGCAGGAACAGCTCCAGCGCTGCCCCCGCCCGGTCCGGCAGGCCCGCCTGCTCCGGGTCCAGCACGCGCGCGTCGAGCTCGCTGCGCAGCCAGGTCATCTGTCGCTTGGCCAGCTGGCGGGTGGCGAAGATGGCGCGGTCGCGGAAGGTCGCAGCGTCGGTCGCGCCGTCCAGGTGCTCCCAGGCCTGGCGGTAGCCCACGGCGCGCAGCGCGGGGAGATCCGGGTGCAGGTCGTCGCGTGCGCGCAAGGCCCGCACTTCGTCGAGGAAGCCGGCGGCGAGCATGGCGTCGAAGCGCCGGGCGATACGCCCGTGCAGTTCCCCGCGCGCGGCCGGCAGCAGCGCGAGCTTGAGCACCCGCCAGGGAAACGCATCGCCCCGGCCACCGGTCTGCTGTTCCGACAGCGGCCGTCCGGTCAGTTCGATCACCTCCAGCGCACGCTGCAGGCGTTGCGCGTCGTTGCGACCGATCCGCGCGGCCGCCACCGGATCGAGCCGGGCCAACCGCGCGTGCAGCGCGGGCCAGCCCTGCGTGGCCGCCTCGCCGGCCAGCCGTGCGCGGATCGCCGGCGCCGCTTCGGGCAACGCGGAGAGCCCGCGCTGCAGCGCACGGAAATACAGGCCGGTGCCGCCCACCAGCAGCGGTACCCGGCCGCGCTTGCCGATGTCCGCCATCACGGCCAGGGCATCGTCGCGGAAGTCGGCGGCCGAGTACGGCTCGACCGGGTCGCGCAGGTCCAGCAGCGCGTGCGGGTGGCGCGCCAGCGTGACCGCGTCCGGCTTGGCCGTGCCGATATCGAGCCCGCGATAGACCAGCGCCGAGTCCACGCTCACCAGCTCCAGCGGGAAACGCTCGCGCAACGCGCACGCCAGCGCGGTCTTGCCCGACGCGGTCGGGCCCATCAGGAACACGGCGAGCGGGCGCGTATCGGCGGACATCGCGGCATTGTAGGTCGCAGGCGCCCGCGTGCCAGCCGCCCGCCCCGCCGGCAGCCCGGGTGATCTGGATCACGTTCTCGTGGATACTTTCCGCCCGCCCGATGGGGCGGCTTGCCTGACCGGTCGCGCGGGCGCACCATCGCCGTACAGCGACCACGAAGAATTCACGAGATGGCGCACCGAATCGATGCGGAACACGACCAGGACGGCGGACAAGGGGCAGTCGTCAGCCTTCGGCCAGGAACGGCCTCGCCCGCACCGCGCAACCGGCCGGCGGCCGAACCCGTTGCCTTGCGCCCTGCGCGGGGAGAGCCGCAGGTGACCCGCAAGCCCATCTGGGACAAGAACAACTTCGGTTTCTGGCTGCTGGTGTGCATTCTCATCAGCCTGCTGTTCTCCATCGTCTACCACGCGCTGGGCTGAGCGGCAGCGGCCGGTTCGGCACCGGCCTATAATCCCCATCTTCCCCGCCCGCACCGCGGGCCCGACGATGGTGTCCCATGCCGCAGACGATGAAAGCCCTGGTCAAGCGCAAGCCCGAGCAGGGCATCTGGATGGAAGAGGTGCCGGTTCCGCAGATCGGTCCCAACGAGGTGCTGATCAAGGTCGAGAAGACCGCCATCTGCGGGACCGACCTGCACATCTACAAATGGGACGAGTGGTCCCAGCGCACCATCCCGCAGGGGCTGACCATCGGCCACGAGTTCGTCGGCCGCATCGCCGAACTGGGCAGCGCGGTCAGCGGCTACAAGGTGGGCGACCGCGTGTCGGCCGAGGGCCACATCGTGTGCGGCCACTGCCGCAACTGTCGCGCCGGCCGCCAGCACCTGTGCCCGAACACCGTGGGCATCGGCGTCAACCGCAACGGCGCCTTCGCCGAATACGTGGCGGTGCCCGCCTCCAACCTGTGGCCGATCCCGGACCAGATCCCGTCCGAGCTGGCCGCCTTCTTCGATCCCTACGGCAACGCCGCGCACTGCGCGCTGGAGTTCGACCTGATCGGCGAGGACGTGCTGATCACCGGCGCCGGCCCGATCGGCATCATCGCCGCCGGCATCGCCAAGCACGTGGGCGCCCGCAACGTGGTGGTCACCGACGTCAACGACTACCGCCTCAAGCTCGCCGCCGACATGGGCGCCACCCGCGTCGTCAACGTGGCCAACCAGTCGCTGCGCGAGGTGGTCAAGGACCTGCACATGGAAGGCTTCGACGTCGGCCTGGAGATGAGCGGCAACCCGCGCGCCTTCAACGACATGCTCGAGGTGATGTACCACGGCGGCAAGATCGCCCTGCTCGGCATCCAGCCCAAGGGCGCCGGCATCGACTGGGACAAGGTGATCTTCAAGGGTCTCACGCTGCAGGGCATCTACGGCCGGCGCATGTACGAGACCTGGTACAAGATGACCCAGATGGTGCTGACCGGCTTCCCGCTGCAGAAGGTGCTGACCCACCAGATCGCCATCGACGACTTCCAGAAGGGCTTCGACCTGATGGACGCCGGCCAGTGCGGCAAGGTCGTCTGCTCCTGGACCTGATGCCATGACCTATACCGCCAAAGACCGCTACGCCACCGAACTGGACTCGATCCGCCAGCAGGGCCTGTTCAAGGGCGAACGCATCATCGTCTCGCCGCAGTCGGCCGAGATCGCGCTGGCCGACGGCCGCAAGGTGCTCAACTTCTGCGCCAACAACTACCTGGGCCTGGCCGACCACCCGGAGGTGATCGCCGCCGCCAAGGAGGCGCTGGACACGCACGGCTTCGGCATGGCTTCGGTGCGCTTCATCTGCGGCACGCAGGACCTGCACAAGCAGCTCGAAGCCAAGATCGCCGACTTCTTCGGCACCGAGGACACCATCCTCTACGCCGCCTGCTTCGACGCCAACGGCGGCCTGTACGAGCCGCTGCTGGGCGAGGAGGACGCGGTCATCTCCGATGCGCTCAACCACGCCTCGATCATCGACGGCATCCGCCTGTGCAAGGCCAAGCGCTTCCGCTACGCCAACTGCGACATGGCGGACCTGGAAAGGCAGCTGCAGGCGGCCGACGCGGCCGGCGCGCGTACCAAGCTGATCACCTCGGACGGCTCGTTCTCGATGGACGGCTTCATCGCGCCGCTGGACCGGATCACCGCGCTGGCGAAGAAGTACGACGCGATGGTGCACATCGACGAGTGCCACGCCACAGGCTTCCTCGGCGCGACCGGCCGCGGCTCGGCCGAGGTGCACGGCGTGCTGGACCAGATCGACATCTTCACCGGCACGCTGGGCAAGGCGCTCGGCGGCGCGCTGGGCGGGTTCACCACCGGCCCGAAGGAAGTGATCGAACTGCTGCGCCAGCGCTCGCGGCCTTACCTGTTCTCCAATTCGCTGCCGCCGCACGTGGTGGCCGCGGCGATCAAGGTGTTCGACATGCTGGTCTCGGCCGGCGAGCTGCGCACGCGGGTGCAGGAGAACACGGCGTACTTCCGCAAGGCGATGACCGAGGCCGGCTTCGACATCAAGCCCGGCGTGCATCCGATCGTGCCGGTGATGATCTACGACGCGCCCAAGGCACAGGCGATGGCCGCCGCGTTGCTGGAGGAAGGCATCTACGTCACCGGCTTCTTCTACCCGGTGGTGCCGCAGGGCCAGGCGCGCATCCGCACGCAGATGAGCGCGGCGCACACGCGCGAGCACCTGGACCGCGCGATCGCCGCGTTCACCAAGATCGGCAAGCGGCTCGGCGTGATCGGCTGAGCGACCCGCCCTCACCCGGCGGCCCGGCGTGGGGGCGCGCGATCTCGCTGTTCGCCCGGCGGGATCAGGCTGAGTTCCGGGCGGTAGCGCCAGGTCTCGATATCCACCGAGCGCACCGCCGCGGCGTAGTCGGCGAGCGCCGTGTCGTCCTTCGCCAGCAGGCCGGCGAGGTCCCCGTCGTAGCGGTCGTAGCCGGCCCAGCCCTCACGCGCGACCAGCAGCAGGTACTGCGGCGCCTCGCCGCCGACCACCAGCCGGTACCAGGTATGCGCCGGTGCCCCGGGCCGTTTCGCCAGCACCCTGCGCGCGGCCTGCACCGCACGCTCGAAGCGCGCCTCGGTGCCCGGGCGCAGGTGGAACACCGCCACCTGCATCGTCGCCGTCGGCCGGCGATGTTCCAGCGGCGTGCCGGCGCCCAGGTCCGGCCGCAACACGTAGGTGGGCCGTGCCAGCGGTGTCACGTAAGGCAGCACGTTGCGCGCCGCGTCGGCGGCATCGCCGGCAACGTCCACGCGCCGGTCGAACGCGGCGAAAGGCTCGCCCACGCTGGCATCGACGAACTGCCCGGCGCGCGGGCCGTCCTCGATCGTCCAGCCATACCAGACCAGCGGATCCCGGTGTTGCCGGTGCCACTCCAGGTGCCGGCGGTAGCCCTGTTCGAATGCCTGCTGCTGACCGGCGGTCGGGCGATAGAAATAGAAATGCGCGGCAAGCCCTGTCTGCGCCAGGGCCGGCCCGGTGGCGGGCAGCAGCGTCACGGCCAGCACGATGCGGGTTGCGATGCGTCGGATGGGCATCAGGGAAACTCCAAGGGAAGCTGCGCCCAGTGTCCGGTTGTGGGCCCTCCGGGGCCATGCGAATCTCTTTGCGGCTCGGCAAAAGAATTTTGAGGCGGCCCTCCGGATGGACTTCGAATTGCGCTACCTGCCCGCGTTTCGCGCCGTCTGCGAGACCGGCAGCCTGCGCGCTGCAGCGCAATCCCTGCATCGCACCGAGCAGGCGGTGAGCTACCAGCTCCGGCGTCTGGAGGAACGGCTGGGCACGCCCCTGTTCGACCGCCAGGCCGGGCGGCTCACGCCGAACGCGCGCGGACTGCGGCTGCTGGACTTCTGCCGCGGCATGCACCGCGACTGGTCGCGCGTGCGCGATGCGCTGGACGCCGCCGCGGACGACGCGCCGCTGCGTATCGCGGCGGTGAGCGGCTTCGGCCGCTACGTGCTGCTGCCGCTGTTCCGCGACGGCCCCCTGGCCGGCACACCGCTGCGCATGCACTACCCGACCGCCCCGGAGGTGGCGCGCAGCGTGGCGGCCGGGCATGCCGACCTCGGCTTCGTGCACTGCCCGCAGCCGCCCGGCCGGCTGGTCCAGGAACCGGTCGCGCAGGAGGAGATCGTGGCGATCGGCTCGCCCGGGACGGCCATCCCCGAGCCGGGCGATCTCCAGGCGCGGGCTTTCGTCACCTACGACGAGAGCGACTACGTCTTTGCCACCTGGTTCGCCCAGGTCTGCGGCACGGCGGTGCCGTCGCTGCACGCTACGGCGCACTTCGAGGAACTGGAGGAGGTGCTCGCCTGGGTCGCGGCCGGGCGCGGGGTGTCGATCGTGCCGGCCGATTGCGCGCTGGCGGCCGCCGGCCGTGGCGAGATCGCCGTGCTGCGCTGGCCGGAGCGGCGCTGCCGCAACGCGATCCATGCGCTGCACGATCCGTCGACCCCGCTGCCGTCCGCCGCCCTGGATCTGCTGCGGGCGCTGCGCGAGCGCCGGCTCAGCGACGCCTGAGCGCCGCTACCTCGGCGTCGTCCAGGTGCCGCCACTGCCCCTTGGGCAGGTCGCCCAGCACGAGCCCGCCGATCGCCACGCGCACCAGCCGCAGCACGCCGATGCCGTGTGCGGCGAGCAACCGGCGGATGTGCCGGTTGCGCCCCTCGTCGAGCACGATCTCGAGCCAGGCGTTCCTTTCCCCGGCGCGCAACAACGCGGCCTTGCGCGCCGCCAGCCGCTCGCCCTGATCCATGATCCCTTCGCCCAGCCTTGCCAGCAGGGCCGGATCGGGGAGGCGATCGACCTGCACGTGGTAGGTCTTGTCCACATGCGTGGCCGGGTCGGTGATGCCGGCGGCCCAGACCGTGTCGTTGCTGAGCAGCAGCAGGCCCTCGCTGGCCTTGTCCAGGCGCCCGACCGGCCCGAGCCAGGGCAGCCCCGCCTCGACCAGGGCGTCATAGACGGTGGCGCGCCCGCGTTCGTCGGCCGCGCTGACCACCAGGCCGCGCTGCTTGTTGAACATCACGTAGACGCGGGCCGCCTCGGCCAGGGCCTGCCCGTCGACGGTGATGCCGCCCTGCCCCTCGGCCATCGAGTACGCCGGATCGCGCACCACGCGGCCGTCGACCGCGACACGCCCCGCGCGGATCCACTGCTCGGCCTGGCTGCGCGAGCAGACGCCGCGCTTGGACAGCACGCGCGCCAGGCCATGACGGGGGCCGCGAGGGGGAGAGGCTGGAGGACGGCGCGGCGCGGCAGGCATCGTGCAAGCGTATCGGCCGGGCCCGAAGCGCGGCAAGGCCAAGGGAAAACCGCCCTGCCTCGGGCCGGAGCCGCAGCCCGACAAAGAAAAACCCGGCCGGAGCCGGGTTTTTCGTCATGCCTGATGCACGTCCGCTTACTGCTGGACCTGCAGCTCCGTGCGGCGGTTGCGCGCGCGGCCGGCGTCCGTGTCGTTGGTGTCGATGGGGTCGTTCTCGCCGTGGCCGATCGGGCCCTCCAGACGGCTGGCATCGATGCCGTGCGAGGTCAGGTAGTCGTACACGATCTGCGCACGACGCTCGGACAGCGCCTGGTTGTAGGCATCGGTACCCACCGAGTCGGTGTAGCCGGCGACGGTGACGTGCACCTGCGGATAGCGCTGCAGGGTGTCGACGGCCTGGTCCAGGATGGCGATCGAGTCGGAGGTCGGTTCGGCCAGCGCCTTGCCGATTTCATCCGCCTTGACGTGACCCTTCTTCGGATAGTCGAACTTGAAGTTCACGCCGCGCAGGTCGATCACGACCTTCTGCGGGCAGCCGTCCGGACCGACGATGGTGCCGGCGGCGGTGGCCGGGCACTTGTCGTCGCAGTCGTTCACGCCGTCGTTGTCGCTGTCCTTGGTGGAGCAGTCGTTGACCGGGGCCGGCGGCGGCGGCGCAGCGGCCGGCTGCGGCGCAGCGGCCGGCTCACCGAAGCGGGAGACGATGCTGAAGCCCAGGAACCAGTCGCCGTAGCCGTCCTGGGCCGGCTGGCTCTTGTCGTCCCAGTCGTAGCGGTAGCCGGTCTCGATGCGGATGTCGGAGCTGTCGCCGATGGTCTTGGAGACGCCCACGCCGAGCTCGGCGGCCGGCGCCCAGCCGTGGTCGCCCGGATTCTGGTGGTAGCTGCCCATCAGGCCGGCGAGCAGGTACGGACGCCAGGCGTTCCAGTCGCCCGCATAGAAGCGCGCGGCCGCACCGAAGTTGTTGTTCGACCAGTTGCCGCCGCCGACGGCGGTATCGCGGTCGCGCTTGGTGCGGTCGATGAACAGGTCGATCGAGGCATTCGGAGAGATGAAACGGCCGACGCCCAGGCCGTAATAGAACTGGCGGCTGTTGGTGTTGCGGTCGGTGTCGTTGTAGTAGCCACCGATGGTCGGGGCGATGTACCAGCGGCCGTCGTAATCGGTGGAGCTGGTGGCGGCGGTATCGCTGGGGGCGGCGGTATTGTCCTGCGCGTGAACGGCACCTACGCCGCCCAGGGCCAAGGCAATAAGAAAATACAAGCCCTTACGTTTCATCAGGTGTCTCCTTCATTTATTGATGTTCGCAGCCGTTTCACCTCATACGGACCGCGCGTCAAACTCACTTTGACTACGGAAGCTTGAGCCGCCCCCTCGCTTTCGTCCCTACGGGCAAGCGGCGCGAGTGTAGCAAAACCGTTAAGTGCTCCAGCGTGTACGCCGGCGTCCCCAGTGAGGCCTTGTTCAGCAAAGCCCCGGGGGCCATTGCGGCCGGTATGCCGTGAACGGAGGGTGAAAAACAAGAAGAACCCGGCCTGGGCCGGGTTTTTTCTGGCAGGCGCCACAGGCGGCAGCCTGATGGTCGCCTGTCCGATCGACGGCCCTCTTGTGGTCAAACCGTGAAAAGGCCGAGGAAATGCTGGATCGGCATGGCATCCAGTACGGCAGGATCGGCGCTGGCATCGAGAATGGCCTTGACGCGATGGGCCGGCAGATGGCCGCGCAGGGCCGCCTCGAATTTCCTCAGCAGCACCGGAATGCCTTCGGCGCGACGCTTGCGGTGGCCGATCGGATAATCAATCGAGACCTTTTCGGTCGAGGAACCGTCCTTGAAGAACACCTGCACCGAATTGCCGATGTAGCGCTTGTCCGGATCGAAATAGTCCTTGGTGAACTGCGGGTTCTCGCGCACTTCCATCTTGCCGCGCAGGGCGTCGATGCGCGGATCGGCGGCCACGTCGTCGTTGTAGTCCTCGGCGGTCAGGCGGCCGAAGATCAGCGGCACCGCCACCATGTACTGGATGCAGTGGTCGCGGTCGGCGTAATTGGCCAGCGGGCCGGTCTTGTCGATGATGCGCACGCCCGCTTCCTGCGTCTCGATCACCACCTTCTCGATCTGGTCCAGCTTGCCGGCCACCTGTGCGTGCAATTGCATGGCGCACTCCACCGCGGTCTGCGCGTGGAATTCGGCCGGGAAGCTGATCTTGAACAGCACGTTCTCCATAACGTAGCTGCCGAACGGGCGCTCGAACTCGAACGCCTTGCCCTTGAAGGCCACGTCGTAGTAGCCCCAGGTCTTGGCGCTGAGCGCCGACGGATAGCCCACCACGCCGCGGTAGACCGCATTGATCGCATGGGTGACCGCACGGCGGCAGGCGTCGCCCGCGGCCCAGCTCTTGCGCGGACCGGTGTTCGGGGCGTGGCGGTAGGTACGCAGTGCGCCGTTGTCGATCCAGCTGTGCGACACGGCGGTGACGATCTGCTCCTTGCTGCCCCCGAGCATCGCCGTGGCGACCGCGGTGGAGGCCAGGCGCACCAGGATCACGTGGTCCTGGCCGACGCGGTTGAAGCTGTTCTTCAGCGCGTAGCAACCCTGGATCTCGTGCGCCTTGATGGCGTAGCCGAGCACGTCGCGCACGGTGAACGGCCGGCCGCCTTCACGCTCGGCCTTGCGGCTGAGGTAGTCGGCCACCGCGAGGATGGCGCCGAGGTTGTCGGACGGATGGCCCCACTCGGCGGCCAGCCAGGTGTCGTTGAAGTCGAGCCAGCGGATCTGCGTGCCGATGGCGAAGGCGCCCTGCACGGGATCCAGCTCGTGGCTGGTGCCCGGCACGCGCGTGCCGCCGGGCAGGTTCGCGCCCGGCACCAGCGGCCCCAGGTGCTTGACGCACTCGGGGAACTTCATGGCCAGCATGGCCGTGCCCAGCGAGTCGAGCAGCATGTAGCGCGCGGTGTCGTAGGCCTCCTTCGACTCGATCCGGTAGTCGGCCACGTAGTTGGCGATATCGACCATCGGCTGGTCGGGATCGGGGCGAACGGCGGAACGGATGTCGTGGGCGCTCATGCAGGCTTCTCGCGGCAGGAAAAACCGCCATTGTATCCGCCCGTCCGCCGCACCGCTCCCTTCCCGGGGGAGGAACGTGCAGGCGGACCGCCGCCGGCGGGCGCTTGACCGGCCCCCGCATCGCCTCCGACAATCGGGGAACACCCAAAGGGGAGTAGTTCCGGTGCCGCCCCGCGGCATCGTGCGGTGATCGTCACCACGGACGCGGCAGCGTCCCGGTCACCCCGGCGAGCTTTCGCGAACGAGACTTTTGCGGTGGCGACGGACCCTGCGCGTGTCCGCCGTCATCGCCATGAGTCACGCGCGGGAGCCTTGCATGGACATCAGCGGTACCGACTTCGTCTCCGGCCTCGTGGCCATCATCCTGCTCGACCTGGTGCTCGCCGGCGACAACGCGATCGTGATCGCGCTGGCCGCCCGCAACCTGCCGCGCTCGCTGCAGAGAAAGGCGGTGTTCTGGGGCACCTTCGGCGCCGTGGCGGTGCGCGTGGTGCTTACCGCCATCGTGGTCTACCTGCTCAATCTGCCGGGCCTGATGCTGGCCGGCGGCGTGCTGCTGCTGCCGATCGCGTGGAAGCTGCTCAAGCCCGGCGACGAGGGCGGGCACGAGGTCGATGCGGCCGACAGCTTCTGGGCGGCGCTGCGCACCATCGTGGTGGCCGACGCGCTGATGGGCCTGGACAACGTGCTGGCGATCGCCGGCGCGTCCAAGGGGCACCTCGGCCTGGTCATCCTCGGCCTGCTGATCAGCGTACCGCTGGTGGTCTGGGGCTCGACCCTGATCCTGCGCCTGATCGAGCGCTTCCCGGTCATCGTGTACATCGGTGCCGGTGCCATCGCCTGGACCGCCGGCCGCATGGTCGCGCACGACCACCTGCTGCGCGGCTGGTTCGACGCCCGTCCCTGGGCCGGCTACGCGCTGGATGCGCTGCTGATCCTGCTGGTCTGCGGCGGCGGCTGGCTGGCGCAGCGCAACCGGCGCGCCCCGGCCTGAGCGCGCCAGGCGCTACGCGCAGGAGCGAGCTTGCCCGTGGTGCTCTTGTGCCGGGATGGTCCGGAAACGCATCGCGAGCAAGCCCCTCCTGCATGTGCCCGCTGGGCCCAGTGCCTACCAGCGCAGCTTCACGAAGGCGGGGGGACCGCTCAGGGTCATGTCCAGGTCGGCGTCGTACATGCTGCGGCGCCAGTGCAGCTTGATCTGGCTGTAGCCGTACTCCAGGCCGAAGCCCAGGTTCCGCCAGGGCAGCCACTCCACGCCCAGTGCCGCGTTGTAGATGTGCCCGCTGATGCGCCCGCCGTTCTTGCGCACTCCCGAGGCGTCCAGGTAGATGCGCCAGTCGTCGCTGAACAGGTGCCGCCAGCCCAGCTGCAGCATCGGCGCCCAGGCGCTGTCGTTGCTGGCGGTGGCGACCGACACCGGCTGCTCGCCCCCCACACCCGGGTCGTAGGCGCCATCGCCGACGAGCGCGGTCTTCACCTGGTACCAGCCGGCGCCCAGGCCGACGCCGTAGGCATCGTCACCCTGGCCGAACCACCAGCGCCAGGCGGCACTGCCGAAGTCGAAATCGAGCCTGGCGTGGACATCCGCGTCGGCGCTGTAGGTCACGCCGTCGTAGCTGATGTCGCGTGCGAGTACCTGGTGGCTGGAGCGGTCGATGTTGTAGTAGTCCAGCGCCAGTCCCTGGTGCTCGCCGAACAGGAAGTCGGCACGCACCCGGGGCACGGCCTTGTCCTGGTCGAAGCCCAGGTCGTCCTCGAGATTGATCCTGCCGCTGAGCGTGTCGCTCGGGTCGGCCACCGATACGTCCGTGTCCGTGCTGGCGTAATAGCCGCCGAGGCGCACGCTCGCCCGGTCCAGGACGGGCGACGCGTCCTGCGCCATCGCCACGTTGGCGGCCAGGCCGAGCGGGAGGACAAGGCCCGCGCCGAGCGCGGACCACGAGGGTCGTATCGCAGGATGTCGCATGCTGGGCTCTCTTCGTGGACGGCAGGCCATCGTAGCCAGCGCCCCCGTGGACAGGCCGTGGACAGCACAGCGACGCGACGTCGCCCTCGCGGCATGCGTCGCGCCCTGGACATCGGCATTGGCTTTCCGGAGAGGCAGGATCGAGCACGTCCGCGTGCCCACGGCCCGTCCACCCTCTCCACGCAGGGAGAGGGTGGCAGCTGAGCTTCAACGCTTCTCGATCGGCACGTAGGTCTGGTCCTCCGGGCCGGTGTAGTTGGCGCTCGGGCGGATGATCTTGCCGTCCTGGCGCTGCTCGATCACGTGCGCGCTCCAGCCCGAGGTACGGGCGATCACGAACAGCGGCGTGAACATGGCGGTGGGCACGCCCATCATGTGGTAGGCGCTGGCCGAGTACCAGTCGAGATTCGGGAACATCTTCTTGAGGTCCCACATCAGCTTCTCGATGCGCTCGGAGACCTCGAACAGCGTCGGGTTCCCGCCTTCGGTGCAGAGCTTGCGCGAGATCTCCTTGATGATCTCGTTGCGCGGGTCGGACACCGTGTACACCGGGTGGCCGAAGCCGATGATGATTTCCTTCTTCTCCACCCGCGCGCGGATGTCCGCCTCGGCCTCGTCGGCGTTGCGATAGCGCGCGATGATCTCCATCGCCACCTCGTTGGCACCGCCGTGCTTGGGACCGCGCAGCGCGCCGATCGCGCCGGTGATCGAGGAGTACATGTCCGAGCCGGTGCCGGCGATCACGCGGGCGGTGAAGGTCGAGGCGTTGAACTCGTGCTCGGCATAGAGCACCAGCGACTTGTCCAGCGACTGCGCGTGCAGTTCGCTCGGCGCCCTGCCGTGCAGCAGGTGCAGGAAGTGCGCGGCGATCGACTCGTCGTCGGTCTGCGTCTCGATGCGCTTGCCGTTGTGGCTGAAGTGGTACCAGTACAGCAGCATCGAGCCGAAGCTGGCCATCAGGCGATCGGCGATCTCGCGCGCGCCGGTGACGTTGTGGTCCTCCTTCTCCGGCAGCACGGTGCCCAGCATCGAGCAGCCGGTTCGCAGCACGTCCATCGGGTGGGTCGCCGCCGGCAACAGCTCCAGCGCGCCCTTCACCGGCGCCGGCAGGCCGCGCAGGCGCTTGAGCTTGGCCTTGTAGTTCTGCAGTTCGCGCCAGTTCGGCAGCACGCCGTGCACCAGCAGGTAGGCCACTTCCTCGAAGCAGCCCTTGGTGGCCAGATCGTGGATGTCGTAGCCGCGGTAGTGCAGGTCGTTGCCGCTGCGGCCCACCGTGCACAGCGCGGTATTGCCCGCGGCCACGCCGGACAGCGCGACGGATTTCTTGGCCTTGGGGAGGACTTGCTCGGTCATGGGTGGTCTCCTGGCAATTGAAAATGCGCCGCAGGCGAGCCTGCTCGCGATGCCCATGCTTTTCGGCCATCTGCCCGAAAGCACCGCGAGCAAGCTCGCTCCTGCAACGCGATCAGCTCTTCCTGGCGAACAGCGCGTCGAGCTTGCGCTCGTAGTCGTGGTAGCCGATGCGGTCGTACAGTTCCTCGCGCGTCTGCATCTGGTCGATCACGTTGCGCTGGTGGCCGTCGCGACGGATCGCCTGATAGACGTTCTCGGCCGCCTTGTTCATGGCGCGGAAGGCGGACAGCGGATAGAGCACGATGCCCACGCCGGCGGTTCGCAGTTCGTCCACGCTGAAAAGCGGCGTCTTGCCGAACTCGGTGATGTTGGCCAGTACGGGCACCTTCACCGCGTCGACGAAGCGGCGGTAGGTCGGCAGGTCGTAGGCCGCCTCGGCGAAGATGCCGTCGGCCCCGGCTTCGACGCAGGCGATCGCGCGCTCGATGGCCGCATCGACGCCGTCCACGGCGATGGCGTCGGTGCGTGCGATCAGGAAGAAGTCCGGATCGGTCTTGGCGTCCGCGGCGGCCTTGACGCGATCGGCCATCTCGCCGGTGCTGACGATCTCCTTGCCGGGACGGTGGCCGCAGCGCTTGGCACCGACCTGGTCCTCGATGTGGCAGGCGGCGGCGCCGAACCTGATCAGGCTCCTGACGGTGCGTGCGATGTTGAAGGCGCTGGGGCCGAAGCCGGTGTCGATGTCCACCATCAGCGGCAGGTCGCACACGTCGGTGATGCGGCGCACGTCGGTGAGCACGTCGTCCAGGGTGTTGATCCCCAGGTCAGGCAGGCCCAGCGAGCCGGCCGCGACGCCGCCGCCGGAGAGATAGATGGCGCGGTAGCCGGCGCGCTTGGCCAGCAGCGCGTGGTTGGCGTTGATGGCGCCGATCACCTGCAGGGGCTGCTCTTCGCGCAGTGCGGCGCGGAAGCGGGCGCCCGGGGATGCGGTGGGGGACATGGATGGCTCCGCGGGAAAAGCGCCATTTTAGCGCACTGCGGCCCCGTCCCTGTCCCGGGGCTTGACCCTCACGTAACGTGAGGCCGGAACCTGCCGGCACGCACGAGGAGACCCACCATGCCGCTGACCGTCGGCGAACTCGCCCGCCGCTGCGGACTGACCGTCCGCACGCTGCACCACTACGACGCCATCGGCCTGCTCAAGCCCTCGCTGCGCTCCGATGCCGGCTACCGCCTCTACGACCGCGCCAACGTCGAACGCCTGCACCGCATCCAGGCGCTGCGCCAGCTCGGCCTGTCGCTGGCCGACATCGGCACCGTCCTGTCCGGACCCGAGCAGCCGCTGGCCGAGGTGATCGATCGCCAGATCGCCCAGCTCGAACAGGAACTCGAGCGCGCCGCCCGCCTGCGCAGGCGGCTGGTCGCGCTGCGCGGGCAGCTCGCCGCCGGACAGTCCCCCGACCTGGCCGACTGGCTGGACACGCTGGAACTGATGACCATGTACGAGAAGTACTTCTCCCCCGAGGAACTGCAGCAACTGCCGATGCACCACGATCCCGACGCGCAGGCCGAGTGGCAGGCGCTGGTGGCCGCAGTGCAGGCGGCGATCGACCGTGGCGCGGCACCTCACGACCACGATGCCCAGTTGCTCGCGCTGCGCTGGATGCAGACCCTGCAGCGCGACACCGCCGGCAACCCGGACTTCGTGGTGCGGCTCAACGCCATGCACGACAGCGAGCCGGGCATGGTGGCGCTCTCCGGCATCACGCCCGCGGTGAAGCACTTCGTGG
This sequence comes from Fulvimonas yonginensis, assembly GCF_037137055.1. Lineage (NCBI taxonomy): Bacteria > Pseudomonadati > Pseudomonadota > Gammaproteobacteria > Lysobacterales > Rhodanobacteraceae > Fulvimonas > Fulvimonas yonginensis. The sequence continues at coordinate 63,434 of NZ_JBBBNY010000010.1, read as the reverse complement.
AACGCGCGCTGGTGGAGGCGCGGCTGGCGATCTATGCGCGCTACCTGCAGCCGCACGAGCTGGCCTTCATGCGCGAGCACTACGGCGAACAGATGTATGCCTGGCCGCCGCTGATCGCCGAAGTGCGCAAGGCGATGGTCGCGGGCGCATCGCCCTCCTCACCCGAGGCACAGGCGCTGGCGCGGCGCTGGATGGCGATGTTCCGCAGCTACGCGGGAGACGATCCGGCCACGCATGCGCGCATCCGCGAGGCGAACATGAAGGAGCCGGATCTGATGAACGGGACGTGGGTGGATGAAGCCTTGCTGGCTTATCTGCGGGAGGCGATGGGCGCGGCATCCTCCCATTCGAAGCCGTCGCACGAGTAGCGCTTGCCGCAAGAGCGGCCCCTCACCCCGACCCTCTCCCCGGAGGGTGAGGGGGCAAGGTGTGAGGGGTCGGACACCTTTGCCGGGCCCGCCCGTCGCCCCCCGGGGAGAGGGCTGGGGTGAGCGGCCAAGGCGGGAAACCCCGGAGCGGGCGTCGGCAAGAAAAAAGGGCGGCCATCGCCGCCCTTTTTCCAGACCACCGCAGGCGGCCTTACTTCTTCGCGAACAGGTGCTCCACGCCACCGCGCTCCTCGCGCAGCTCCTTGTCGGTCGCGTCCATGCGCGCACGCGAGAAATCGTTGATCTCCAGGCCCTGCACGATCGTGTACTTGCCGTCCTTGCAGGTTACCGGGTAGCCGTAGATCACGCCCGGGGCGATGCCGTAGGAGCCATCGGACGGGATCGCCATCGAGACCCAGTCGCCCTCGTCCGTGCCCAGCGCCCACGAACGCATGTGGTCGATCGCGGCGGAGGCGGCGGACGCGGCGGAGGAGGCACCGCGGGCCTTGATGATGGCCGCGCCGCGCTGCTGCACGGTCGGGATGAAGTCGCTCTCGTACCAGGCCGGGTCGACCAGGCTCAGCGCGGGCTTGCCCTCGACGGTGGCATGGTGCAGGTCCGGGTACTGGGTGGAGCTGTGGTTGCCCCAGATCGTCACCTTCCTGATCGTGGTCGTGTGCTTGCCGGTCTTCTCCGCCAGCTGCGAGAGCGCGCGGTTGTGGTCCAGGCGCACCATCGCGGTGAAGCACCTCGGATCCAGGTCCGGCGCGTTCTGCTGCGCGATCAGGGCGTTGGTGTTGGCCGGGTTGCCGACCACCAGCACCTTCACGTCGCGCTTGGCATGGTCGTTCAGCGCCTTGCCCTGCGGGCCGAAGATGGCGCCGTTGGCTTCCAGCAGGTCCTTGCGCTCCATGCCCGGGCCGCGCGGGCGGGCGCCGACCAGCAGCGCGTAGTCGACGTCCTTGAAGGCGACGTTGACGTCGTCGGTGGCGACGATGCCGGCCAGGGTCGGGAACGCGCAGTCGTTGAGCTCCATCACCACGCCCTGCAGCGCGGGCAGCGCCGGGGTGATCTCCAGCAGGTGCAGGATGACCGGCTGGTCCTTGCCCAGCATGTCGCCGGCGGCGATGCGGAACAGCAGCGCGTAGCCGATCTGGCCAGCGGCACCGGTGACGGCGACTCGAACGGGGGCTTTCATCACTTCACTCCTTCGGTTCAAGAGGTGGACGCGCAAGCCCACCAAGGCGGTTATCGGGTGGGAACGGTCAAGCCAGTTCCGCGAAGAATTCCTGGATGCGCTTCAGGCCCGGCTCCAGTTGCGGCGTCGGGCAGGTGTAGGAGATGCGCAGCGAGTGCGGCTCGCCGAAGGCCGAGCCGGGCACGCAGGCCACGCCCTTGGCTTCCAGCAACGCCGCGCAGACGTCGACGTCGCTGTCGATCGGCGTGCCGTTGCGGGACTTGCCGAAGGCGACCGAGATGTCCGGGAAGGCGTAGAACGCGCCCTGCGGCCGCGGGCAGATTACGCCGGGAATCGCGCGTAGCGCGGCGACCACGATGTCGCGCTTGGCGGCGAACTCCGCACATTTGGCCTGCGGCACGTCCTGCGGGCCGCTGAAGGCGGCCACCGCGGCGGCGGTGATCACTTCGGGCACGCTGGTGATGTGGTTGGAGTTGAGCGTGGTGACGGCCTTGGCCACCGACTCCGGACCCGCCAGCAGCCCCACGCGCCAACCCGGCATGCCGTAAGTCTTGGAGACCGAGTCAACGAAGATGAGGCGCTCGCGCAACTCCGGCCGGGCGAACACGAAGTTGTGGTAGCCGATGCCGTCGAACACCATCGAGTTGTAGATGTCGTCGGTGATGATCCAGGTGTCCGGATACTTCACCAGCACGTCGGCCAGCGCGGCGATCTCCTCGGCCGTGTAGACCATGCCCGTCGGGTTGGACGGGTTGTTGAACAGGAACACCTTCGGCTTGCGCTCGAGCGCCTCTTCGAGCTGCGCCGGCGTGAGCTTGTAGTTCTGCGTCGAGGGGCACGGCAGCACGTTGATCCTGGCGCCGACGATGTCCGCGATGTCGCGGTAGGTGGTCCAGTACGGCGCGGCGAAGCAGATCTCGTCGCCCTCGTCGAGCAGCGCCTCGGCCAGGTTGTAGAGCACCTGCTTGGCGCCGATGCCGATCGACAGGTTCATGCGGCCGTAGCCGGAGAAACCCAGCGCCTCGATGTGCTCGAGGAAGGCATCCAGCAGCGGCTCGGCGCCACGGTTGCTGCCGTACTGGCCCGAGTCATGGCCGAGCGCCTCGCGGGCCGCGGCGTAGACGTGCTCGCCGGGCAGGAAGTTGGGCACGCCGATCGAGAAGCTGATGATGTCCCGGCCTTGTGCCTTCAGCTGTTTCGCCTTCTCGGCGATGACCATGATCGCGCTGGGCTTGGCGCGGCCGACACGCTGGGCGAGCTGGGGCATGGCTTCCTCGGGGAGTGGAGGTAACCGGCGGATTTTAGCACGCCGCCGGCCGCGCCTCGGGCGCCGCCGGACCGCGCTTGCTCGCGCTGCTTCGCCCCTCTGGCCGGCACCAGGGCCAGGGCATCGCGAGCAAGCGCGCTCCTACGGGGTGGGTCGTTCGGCGCGGATGAAAGCGGCCGCCTGCTCGCCGATCATCGCCGCCGGGGCCTCGGTGTTGCCGCTGACCAGCGTGGGCATGATCGAGGCGTCGGCCACGCGCAGCCCCTCCACGCCGCGCACACGCAGCCGCGGATCCACCACGGCCCGCGCGTCGGCGCCCATGCGGCAGGTGCCGACCGGGTGGTAGATGGTATCGGCGTGGCGGCGGATCAGCGCGCGCAAGCCCACCTCGTCCTCCTGTCCGGTGCCGTACAGGGGACGCCCGCCATAGGCCGCCAGTGCCGGGGCGGCGAGGATGCGCTGCACGATGAGCGCCCCTTTCGCGAGCAGGTCCAGGTCCTGCACTTCGCCCAGGAAGTTGGGGTCGACCAGCGGCGCGTCGGCGATGTCCGCGCCGCCCAGGCGTACCCGGCCGCGGCTGGCCGGCCGCAGCACGCAGACGTGCAGCGCCATGCCGGTGGCCAGGTGCATGCGCCGGTTGTGGTCGTCGACCAGGCCGATGCAGAAATGCAACTGCAGGTCGGGGCGTTCCACCGCCGCGTCGCTCCGGATGAAGCCGCCGGCCTCGGCCGCGTTGCTGGTCAGCATGCCCTCGCCGCGCCGGCGGAAGGCCCGCGCACCGGCCACGATGCGCGCCAGCGTCGCCGGGTTCATGCCGAACAGGCCCTCCGCCCGCACGCGTACGTTGGCCGTGTAGTCGATGTGGTCCTGCAGGTTGGCGCCCACCTCCGGTGCGTCGTGCAGCACCGCGATGCCGTGCTCGCGCAGATGCGCGGCCGGACCGATCCCGGAGAGCATCAGCAACTGCGGCGAACCGATCGTCCCGGCACACACGATCACCTCGCGCCGCGCGCCCAGCACACGCCGGCCCACCTGCACGCCTACCGCGCGGCGGCCGTCGAACACGATGCGACGCGCCGGCCGACCGCACAGCACGCGCAGGTTCGGCCGCGGCCGGTCGAGGTAGGCGCGGCCGGCGTCGAGGCGGCGGCCGTCGCGCTGGAACACCTGGTACAGGCCGACCCCTTCCTGGCGCGGGCCGTTGAAGTCCTCGTTGCGCGGGTACCCGCACTGCACGGCGGCCTCGACGAAGGCCAGGCTGAGCGGGCTGGGCGAGCGCTGGTCGCTGACCGTGAGTGGACCGCCCACGCCGTGCCATGCGTCCTCGCCGCGCTGGTGGTCCTCGATCCGCCGGAACACCGGCAGCACGTCGCGCCAGGCCCAGCCCTCGCAGCCCAGCGCGGCCCAGCCGTCGTAGTCCTGCGGCTGCCCCCGGGTGCAGATCATGGCGTTGATCAGGCTGCTGCCGCCGACCCCGCGTCCGCGCGGCACGTAGCCGCGGCGGCCGTCGAACTGCGCCTGCGGCACCGTCCGATAGGCGTAGTTGTGGCGCCCGTGCAGCGGCACCAGCAAGGCGATGCCCAGCGGCACCCGGCTCAGCCACGACGGCGTGGCCGGGCCGGTCTCGACCAGGCAGACCGAAGGCCGGTCCGGCGCATCGGCCAGCCGCGCGGCGACCGCACAGCCGGCCGGGCCGGCCCCGATCACGACGAAATCCGCGGCGTCGTGGTGCATGGCGTTCAGTGGCTGGAGGAGCTCTTCGGCTTGAGCGCGTTCTGCAGCAGGTTGTCGAGCGGGTCCTGCTTGCTGTCGGCCGACGCGCCGGCGGCCGGCTTGACGCCGGCGCCGCGGCTGCCGGCCTCGATCAGGCCCACCGCCGCGCTCGGGTCGGGCTTGAAGCTGGGCGCGCTGGCGGTGCCGCCGACGCGCACGCCCACGCCCTGCGCGCTCATCCCGCCCAGCACGCCGCCGAGCGCCCGTCCGGCCTTGGAGCCGCCGAGCAGGCCGGCCAGGCCCTGCCCGCCCTGCGCGCTGCCGGCCACCGCCGGGTCGAGCTTGACCAGCATGCGGAAATCGAGCCGGCCGTCGGCGGCCATGCGCCCCTTGCCGGTGAAGCTGCCGAGCTGCGCCACCTCCGCCCTGGCCGGATCGGCATCGATTCCCGCGGGCGAAATGGTGAGACCGGCCTCGGCGTGCCGGATCACCGTGTCCTTCGGCGCGCTGATCCCGGCCAGCGCCAGCGCGCCACCCAGCTTGTCGCCGAGGCTGTAGCCGGCCAGGCGCGTGTCGTCGAGCGAGACCGGACCGCGGATGACCAGGGCATCGAGCGGGCCGCGCACGGCAAGGTCCATGCTGGCGGTGCCACCCTGCAGGCGCGAGTCCTTGGGCAGTACCACGCCGAACACGGGCAGCAGCGGCTGCAGGTCGTCCACCGGCTGCTTCGCGCCCTTCACGTGCAGGTCCAGCCGCATCACCGCCGGCCGGTTGTCGAAGCTGCCGTCGATGGCAAGACGTGCTGCACCGGCGTGCAGCGCGGCGCCGGTGATGCGGCCGGTCCCGGCGGCGAAGCGATAGCTCGCCTGGTAGTCGATCCGCAGCGGCTGCGGCGACGGCGACCCGGACGCGACCAGTTGCAGCTTGCGTGCATCGATGCGGCCCTTGGACTCGAGCACCCCCTTGGCCGAGGCGATCCGCGTATCCAGGTCCAGCACGCCGCCGACGCCGCTGCCCTTGGCCATCAGCCCGGCACCGACCAGGTCCAGCTCGCGCAGCACCAGGTGCGCGTCCAGCGGCGTCAGCAGCGCGCTGCCGGCCTGCCAGGGGCCGAGCGTGCCGTCCAGCGCCAGCCTGCCGCCGCCCGCGACCGCGGCCTTCAGCTCGAACGGGAACGCGGCCTGCGTGCCAACGTGGTCGGCATGCAGTTGCACCTGGCTGTAGACCTTGTCGCCCCCCGCCGCGCCATGCAGCTCGATGCGCCCGTCGTCGATGCGCAGGCGATCGACGGTGAGCGCGGGCACCTGGGCGGCGCCCTGCGGCGGCGCCGTTTTCCCCGACGCACCGCCCAGGCTGGCGAAATTCCAGTCGCCCCGCCGGTTCTGCACCAGCCGCACCACCGGCTGGTCGAGCGTGAGCGAGGTGACGTGCAGCTCGCGACGCAGCAGCAGCGGCCACAGCTCCACGCCGAGTTCGAACGAGCGGGCGGTCACGAACGGCCGCGAACCGAAGGCCGGGTCCTCGCCGATGCGGATCTCGTCGGCCCCCAGCGAGCCCGACCACGGCGACAGGTACAGCTGGCCGACACTCACCTCGCGTCCTACCGCCTTGCCGAGCGAGGCCTGGATCTGCGGCCGGAAGCGGTTCACGTCCACCAGCAGCAGCGCGGCGGCGGCCACGATCACCACGACCAGCACGGCGACCACCAGACCGATCAGCAGGCGCTTCATCGATGCATCTCCCCGGGCGACGCGCCGATACTACCAACCGCCGTGCGGAGCAGGCCCGCGCGCCGCGCCGGCCGTGACGTGGGTCCGCTGTTCACGGCCTGTTGAGCGCCCGTTGCCGGGCCGGTCTTTAGGCTGGCCCCTTTCGCGATCGACGGAAGGCCGTCCATGAACCCAGCCCCGCTTCGGACACCCGTCGCCCGCACGCTGCTCGGGCTCTGCCTGGGCGCCGGCTGCGCGCCCGTCTTCGCCGTGACCACCCACACGCCCACCCTCAGCCGGGACGAACAGGCCTTCGTGGCCAAGGCCACCGCCGACGATTCGATGCAGATCGCAGTGGCCCAGGCGGCATGGGAGCGCTCCTCCTCGCCGCAGGTACGTGCGCTGGCGCGCCGGATCATCGACGACCACAACGCGCTCAACGCGAAGTTCACCAAGGTCTCGGTCGCCAGGAAGGCGCACGGCAGCGCGCACGGCGTGTCCAACCGGCAGGTCACCGAGGACACGCTCCACCTGCGCAAGCTGCAGGGTCCCGCGCTGGATCAGGCTTTCGCCCGGATGATGGTGGAGGAGCACCGCAGGATCATCCCGCTGTACGAACGCGCCGCCGACGACCCCGGCAACCGGCAGCTGCAACAGATTGCACGCGACGCCCTGCCCCTGTTGCGCCAGCATCTGCAGGGGGCGCAGGCGTTGCTCGACCGGTGAGACGGTGCGGGCGCGCTGTCGGCCCGCACGAGGCGGTCGCGACTGCCGCATCCGCCGAAGCGACCCTGAACCGAAGCTGCGCCCGTCGCTGGTCTTCGGCGCCGGCGCGTAGTCGAATGGCGCAGCCTCGACCGGGAGCACCGGGTGATCAAAGACGTACACCGCCTCAACCGCCTGCTCGACCGCTTCGAGCGTCGGCTGCCGCACTGGATCGGCTCGCCGCTGGGCTGGTTGCGCGCACCGTCCTCGCGCTGGGTCCGCATCCCGGTGGGCGTGCTGCTGATCGTCGGCGGCGTGTTCAGCGTGCTGCCGCTGCTGGGCCTGTGGATGCTGCCGCTGGGGCTGTTGCTGCTGGCCCAGGACCTGCCCTTCCTGCGCCGTCCCATGCGCTGGGTGATGGTGCTGCTGGAGCGTCGCTGGCTGCGCTGGAAGCGGCGCCGGGCCAGCCAGGCGTGAGCGCCCGCCCGCAAGTGCGTGTCGGGCACGCCGGTCGCCTCGCGCCGGACCGCGGCGGCATCCCACCGACGGCACGTGCAGCTTTCGTCGCGCTCGTCGCGCTCGCCATCCTGGCCGGCTGCGCCCGCCCGCAAGCGCAGCCGCCCGGGCGCCGCCCGGACGAGGTCCGTGCCCAGATCGTGCGCCTGCTGCCGCCCGACACCGCCGACCGCAACGGCTGGGCAACCGACATGTACGCTGCCTTCGCCGCGCTCGACCTCCCGCCGACCACCGGCAACCTCTGCGCCGCGCTGGCGGTCACCGCGCAGGAGTCCGGCTACCGCGCCGACCCGGCGGTGCCCGGGCTGGGCCGCATCGCGCGCGCCGAGATCGACCGCCGCGCCGCGCAGCACCATGTGCCGCAGTTCCTGGTGCGCGCCGCCCTCGCACTGAAATCGCCGGACGGGCGCTCCTACGGCGAACGCCTGGCCGCCGCGCGCACCGAAAGCGATCTCAGCCGCCTGTACGAGGACTTCGTGGGCATGGTGCCGCTGGGCCGGCAGCTGTTCGGCGACGACAACCCGGTGCACACCGGCGGGCCGATGCAGGTCGGCGTAGCCTTCGCCGAGGCCTATGCGAAGGACCACCCCTACCCCTATCCGGTCGACGGCTCGATCCGCCACGAGGTGTTCAGCCGCCGCGGCGGCCTGTACTTCGGTATCGCCCACCTGCTCGGCTACCCGGCCGACTACCCGCAGATGCTGTACCGCTTCGCCGACTACAACGCCGGCTGGTACGCCAGCCGCAACGCGGCGTTCCAGAACGCGGTGAGCGTCGCCTCGGGCGTCCCGCTGGACCTCGACGGCGACCTGGTCCGCTACGCCGGCGGCACCGGCGCCACCGAGCGCGCCGTGCGCACGCTCGCCCGGAGGCTCGACCTGGACGAGGACGACATCCACGACGCGCTCGAGCTGGGGGAGCGCCCCGACTTCGCCGGGACCGAGCTGTACCGGCGCGTGTTCGCGTTGGCCGAACGCACCGCGCGCAAGCGGCTGCCGCGGGCCTTGCTGCCGCGCATCCGCCTGGAAAGCCCCAAGATCACCCGCAAGCTCACCACCGCCTGGTTCGCGCGGCGGGTGGATGGGCGCTACCAGCGTTGCCTGGCGCAGGCGCGCGGCTGACCGGCGGCCGACGGCCGCTAGGTCACAGTTCACCCATCCTCCACGACAATCGCGCAGCCGCTCTCCTCGATCCGCACAGGCATGCACAGGAAACCGATCTTCTACGACCCCACCGGTCGGCGGGCGAGCCATGTCTCGCGGCTCGGGCTGGCGTTGGCGGTGGTCAGCACGCTGCTGGTGGTCGCCTGTGCGGTGAGCCTGTTCGTAGGGCCCAGCCTGGGGGCGCTGCGCTTGGGCCGGCACGAGCACGGCCTGCACGCCCGGGCAGCGGCGCCGCAGCTGGTGCGGCCGGCCGAAAAACTCGCGGCCGAGGTACGCGCGCGCCAGCGGCAGCTTCGCCATCACGCGGCCGCGTCCCGCGGCAGCCTCGCGCGCACGCCGCCCCCCTCGCTCGACCGGCCGGCCGACCGCGCGCTGGCAATCGGCTTCTACGTCAACTGGGACGACAGCAGCTACCCGGCGCTCAAGCGCGCGCTGCCCACGCTGGACTGGGTGATCCCCTCGTGGCTGAGCGTGAGCGGCCCGGACATGGCCTTGCACACCGCGATCGACCCCAAGGCGCTGGACCTGATCCGCCGGACCCGGCCGTCGATGCCGATCCTGCCGCTGCTGCAGAACGCGGTAAACGCGCAATGGGACGGCCCCGGCCTGGCCCGGCTGCTGGCCGACCCGGCGCGGCGCCGCGCGCGCATAAGCGAGATCGTGGGTTTCCTCGCCGCGCACGGCTTCCAGGGCATCACGGTGGACTTCGAGGAAGTGCCGCCAGCCGCCCAGCCCGACCTCAAGGCCTTCCTGTCGGAACTGGCCGACGCCTTCGAACCGCACGGCTGGGGCATCGTGCTATCGGTGCCGTTCGACGACGACAGCTGGGATTACAAGGGCTATGCCGACCTGGTCGATTTCGAGCTGCTGATGGCCTACGACCAGCACTGGGCCGGCAAGGACCCGGGCGCCATCGCTGGCCAGGACTGGTTCGAGCAGACCCTGGACAAGCGCATGAAGGAGCTCGACCCGGACCAGGTGCTGGTCGCGCTGGGCAGCTACGGCTACGACTGGGCGCCGGGCCGCGCCACCGAGGCGCTGACCTTCCAGGACGCGATGGACCGCGCCGGCGACGCGCAGGCCACGATCGAGTTCGACCCGGACAGCAACAACCCGCACTACGACTACGACGAGGACGACGGCACCGCACACCAGGTGTGGTTCCTCGACGGCGTCACCGCCTACAACCAGGTGCACGCGGCCGACGGCTACAAGCCGTGGGGCTACGCCGTGTGGCGGCTCGGCTCGGAGGATCCGTCGATCTGGTCGGTGCTGGGCCGGCCCTACGACGCGCCGGCGCCGCAGGCCCTGGGCACCATCGCCGCCGGCCAGGACATCGACATCGAAGGCCAGGGCGAGGTGCTCCAGATCGCCGCCGCCCCCTCGCCCGGCGCGCGCAGCGTGGAGGTGGACAAGGACGACGGCAGCATCGACGACGAGCGCTACACCGCCCTGCCCAGCTCCTACGTGATCCAGCGCGTGGGCATCGCGCCGCGCAAGATCGCGTTGACCTTCGACGACGGACCGGACCCGGAATGGACGCCGCAGATCCTGGACATCCTCAAGGCCAAGCACGTGCCGGCCACCTTCTTCGTCATCGGCGAGAACGCCGAGATGTCGCCGCGCCTGGTGCAGCGGGAAGTGGACGAAGGCCACGACGTCGGCAACCACACGTTCACCCACCCCAACCTGGGCGAGATGCCGCCGGGCCTGGTGGCGCTCGAACTCAACGCCACCCAGCGGCTGTTCGAGGCGCTCACCGGCCGCTCGATGCGGCTGTTCCGCGCGCCCTACTTCGGCGACGCCGAGCCCACAACGGCCGACGAGCTGGTGCCGATCCGGATCGCGCAGAAGCTCGGCTACATCGCGGTCGGCCTGCACATCGACCCGGACGACTGGCAGCGCCTGCCGGCCGACCAGATCGTCGACAGCGTGCTCGCCCAGGTGGCGCACCAGAGCCCGGACCGGCAGAGCCGCGTGGTGCTGCTGCACGACGGCGGGGGCGAGCGTTCGCAGACGGTGGCGGCACTGCCGCGGATCATCGACGGCCTGCGCGCGCAGGGCTACCAGTTCGTCACCGTGTCCGAGCTGGCGGGCCTCAGTCGCGACCAGGCGATGCCGCCGCTACCCCCCGGCTCGCTGGCGCGCTGGGCCGACCGCTCGGTGTTCCTCACCCTGGGCTGGTTCGGCCACTTCCTGCGCGCGCTGTTCCTCACCGCGGTGCTGCTCGGCGTGGCGCGGCTGCTGGTGCTCGGCGGGCTCGCCATCGTCAACCGGCTGCGCGACCGGCGCCGCCACGTGCCCGCGATCGACGCGCCGCCGCGCGTGTCGGTGCTGATCCCCGCCTACAACGAGGAGAAGGTGATCGCCAGTTCCGTCCACCGCATCCTCACCAGCCGGCACGTGGACCTGGAGGTGGTGGTGGTGGACGACGGCTCGACCGACGCCACCGCCGAAGTGGTGGCGCGGGAGTTCGCCGACGAGCCGCGCGTCACGCTGATCCGCATCCCCAACGGCGGCAAGGCCAACGCCGTCAACACGGCGCTGCGCGCCTCGCACGGCGAGGTGGTGGTGGCGCTGGACGCCGACACGCAGTTCGAACCGCACACCATCGCGCGGCTGGTGCGCTGGTTCGCCGACCCCGCGGTCGGCGCGGTGGCCGGCAACGCGAAGGTCGGCAACCGCATCAACCTGATCACGCTATGGCAGGCGCTGGAGTACGTCACCGCCCAGAACCTGGAGCGCCGCGCACTGGCGGCGCTGGGCACGATCACCGTGGTGCCGGGCGCGGTGGGCGCCTGGCGCCGTACCGCGCTGGAGGCACTCGGTGGTTTCCCCGGCGATACCCTGGCCGAGGACCAGGACCTCACCCTGGCCGTGCAGAAGGCCGGCTACCGCGCGCTGTTCGACAGCACGGCGGTGGCCTGGACCGAGGCGCCCGATACCGCGCGCGGCCTGGCCCGCCAGCGCTTCCGCTGGGCGTTCGGCACGCTGCAGTGCCTGTGGAAGCATCGCAACGCCACCTTCAACCCGCGCTACGGTGCGCTGGGCCTGGTCGCGTTGCCGCAGGTGTGGCTGTTCCAGATCCTGTTCTCGGTCGCCTCGCCGCTGGTCGACCTGCTGATGCTCTGGCAGCTGGTCGCCACCGGCCTGGACTACCTGCAGCACCACGCGCAGTTCAACTACGCCAACCTGGAAAAGATGGCGCTGTTCTATGCGGTGTTCATGGCGGTCGACCTTGCCGCTGGCGTACTCGCCTTCGCGATGGAGAAGAAGGAGAAGTGGAGCCTGCTGTGGTGGCTGGTGCTGCAGCGCTTCGGCTATCGGCAGCTGATGTACTACGTGGTGGTGCGTTCGGTCTGGACCGCCATCCGCGGGCCTTCCGTGAGTTGGGGCAAGCAGGAGCGCAAGGCCACCGTGCACGCGATGGGCCAGGACTAGGCGGCTGCCTGCCTACACGGGCGCCCGACGCGGCGCGGCGTAAACCGGCGACCAGGCTTTCGCGAGGAACCCGACATGGCCGAGACCAGCAAACCGCCCCATGACACCGATGCCCGCCGCGGCCTCGACCGCGACTACACCGGCCAGGCCACCAACGCGATGGACGAGAAGGTCGAGGACGAGGTGGACCAGGAAACCCACCGGCTGCAGCGCGAATACGACGCCGACGCGCCGAAGAACCGGCACTGACCCGCGCCCCGGCGTGCCGGCCGCCGCCGCTCAAGCCGCGGGCGGATCCATCGGCACGGCCAGGCCCCGCTTGAGCGTGCCCAGCGCCACCCGCGTGCGGAAGCGCAGCACGTTGGCGTTCTCCACCATCAGCTTGTGCATCAGCGCCTCGTACGCCTGCACGTCGCGCACGGCCACGATCAGCACGTAGTCGCCCTCGCCGGTGACGTACCAGGCTTCCTGGATCGCCGGTTCGGCGGCGATCCATTGCTTGAGGCGAAGCTGCAGCTCCGGGCGTTCGCGTTCCACCTCGACGTCGGCGATCACCGTCAACGGCCGCCCGGCCTGTACCGGATCCACGATCGCGACCTCCGCCGTGATCACCCCTTCCTGCCGCAAGCGCGCCAACCGCCGTTGTACGGCCGACGCCGACAGGCCGATCTGCGCCCCGATGGTTTCCGCCGGACGGCGGGCATCCGCCTGCAGGATCGCGAGGATGCGACGGTCGAATTTGTCCAGCTCGATGCTCACCGGGCGCACAAACCTCGCCGATCGGGGAAAAAACGCGTTCTGCCGGCTGCAGATGCGGCCACGCCGCGCGGGCGGACCCTAGCATAGCCAGTCGTCCCCATCGCACGGCTGCGTTCCATGGCCCCCATCCCGAGCTTCAGCCGCATCCTTCGGTCGGTCCGTCACATCGATCCGTTGTTCCTCGAATCGGCGCTCGTGCGCGACGACGCGCTCGATGCGCGGCTGGGCTGCCGATTGCTGGCGAAGGTCGAATTCGCCAACCCGCTCGGGTCGTTCAAGGGCCGCGGCGCGGAGGCGTTCTGCGCCACCGCGCTCGCGCCGGCGGCGGCCGTCTGTTGCGCCTCGGCCGGCAACTTCGGCCAGGGCCTCGCCCGCGCGGCCACCCGGCGGGGGCACACCTGCACGGTGTTCGCGGCACGGGACGCCAATCCGGTGAAGATCGAGGCGATGCGGCGCTTCGGCGCCAAGGTCCGCCTGGTCGGCCGCGACTTCGACGCGGCCAAGGATGCGGCCCGCCGCCACGCCGCCGAGCGCGGGCTGCGCTACGTCGAGGATGGCGCCGAGGCGGCGATCGCCGAGGGCGCGGGCACGATCGCGCTGGAACTGCTGGACCGGGCCACCTTCGACGCCGTCGTGGTGCCGGTCGGCAACGGCGCCCTGCTCGCCGGCGTCGGCACGGTGCTGCGTCGGCTCGCTCCGGCGGTGGAGATCGTCGCGGCGGTGGCTGCCGGCGCGCCGGCGATGAAGCTGTCGATCGATGCGGGGCGCGCGATCGCCACCGAACGCGCCGATACCCTCGCCGACGGCATCGCCGTGCGCGCTCCCATTGCGGCCACCGTGCAGCACCTGCGCAGCTGCTGCGACGGCACGGTCGCGGTGTCCGAGCCGGACATCCTCGAGGCCATGCGGCTGCTCCACCGGCACCTCGGGCACCTGGTGGAGCCCGCCGGTGCCGTCGGCGTGGCGGCCATCCTGGCGCAGCCGGCGCGCTACGCGGGACGGCGGGTCGCCACGGTACTGAGCGGCGCGAACGTTTCCGCCTCCCTGCGCGAGCGCCTGCTCGCGCGCTGAGCCCCACGCCCCCATCCGACGGAGTCCCCATGAAGCTGCTCTACCAGACCCACTCGCCCTACGCCCGCAAGGTGCTGGTCGCCGCCCACGAGCTCGGCATGGCCGACCGCCTCGAGGTCGTCCATCACGAGACCAGCCCCACCCGCCGCAACGACGAAGTCTTCGCGCTCAACCCGCTGGGCAAGGTGCCGGTGCTGATCGATGGCGGGCTCGTGCTGTTCGACTCGAACGTGATCTGCGAGTACCTGGACGGCCTCGGCGATCCGCGGCTGATTCCGGTCGGGCCGTCGTCCCGCTATCGCGCCCTGCGGCTGCAGGCGCTGGCGCAGGGCATCGCCGACGCGGGCATCGCCGTGCGTTGGGAGGCCGAACGCCGTCCCGAGGCGTTGCGCTGGCCGGCCATGCGCGAGGGCCAGCTGGCGAAGATCGCCGCCGCCTGCGACCACCTGGAAGCGGAGCTCGGCGACGGCCTCGCGCCCGACCTCGGCGCGATCGCGCTGGCCACGGCGCTGAGCTGGATCGAGTTCCGCCGCGTCTACGCCTTCCAGGCCGGACGGCCGCGGCTGGCGGCGTGGTACGCCGATTTCAGCGCCCGCCCCTCGATGCGCGCCACGGCGCTGAGCGGCGACACGCGGGACTGACCTCGCGCCCACCGCATGCCTCCCAGCCGACGGACGTTCCGGGCCGACCCGCCATGACCTCCCTCTGGACCGACCTGTTGCTGCTGCATGGCCGCGTCCGGGATCGGCACTGGCGACGCCGGCCTGCCGGCACCCTGCCGGGTGACGTGCCGGCGGAGCCCCTCGCGCCCCCGCCTGGCCCCGCGACGGCACCGCCGTCGCCGTGGCTGCGCCTGTGCCTCGGCATCGGCGACGGCGAGACGCGTCGGCAATGAGCTTCCGCTGCCGCGGCACCAAGGGAGCGGCTGGCCGCAGCGCTGGCGACCCGATCAGGAGGCCTTCTTTCTGCCGCTCGCCGGCGCTGCGCTTGCCGGCGGTTCCCAGCCGAACACGCTGCGCCCACCGTAGTCGTGCGAGCGCTCGCGCTCCTCGGCGATGTACTGCTCCACCGTGGGCCCTTTGGCGTGGCGCTCGAGCCGCCGTGCCTGCGCGTCGAGCCGCCTGAGCGCGGCCAGTTGCTCGTCGCGGCCGATCCTGGCGTTCTCCACCGCGGATTTCAGCACGCCGATGGTGTGGTCGTAGACGCGCGTGGGCACCGGGAACGGGTGACGGTCCTTGCCGCCGTGGGCCAGCGAGAAGCGCGCCGGATCGCTGAAGCGGCAGGGCGCCCCGTGCACCACCTCGGCCACCATCGCCAGCGCGCGTACGGTGCGGGCGCCGACGCCCGGCACCTGCAGCAGTTCGGTGAAGTCGCGCGGTCCGTTCTCCGCGGCCGCGGCGAGCGCACCGTGCAGGCGTCGCGCGATCACGTCGCTGCCGCGCACGTCGTGGTGGTCGGGCATGGACAGGTGCGGCAGCAGACCGAGCTGCAGCGGTTCCGCCGCCGGCGCGGGTTCGGGCACAGGCGCATCCTCGAGGCGCGCGAACTCGCGCGCGATGCCGTCCGGCCCGAGCGTGCGCAGCAATGCCAGCTGCGCCGAGCGCGAGGCCTGCGCGCGCCGGTCGGCCAGGTTCACGATGCGGCCCTGGCGCGGGCCGGACACCGCCGCGTGCGGATCGTCCACGAAGCTCTTCAGGTTCTCCGACAGCCAGTGGTAGCGGCGCGCCTGCCGTCGTTCGCCATTCATGCCCTGCTGCACCACCACCCACCGGCCATCGTCGCCGACGATGAAGCCGTGCAGGTACAGATCGAAGCCGTCCTGCACCGCGGCGCTGTCGACCTTGGCGACCAGGCGGCTGGCGCTGGCCAGAGCGCTGCCGTCGAAGCCCACCTTCTCGCCGATCGCCACCAGTTCGCCCGGTGTGGCGCGCGAATACCGGCCGCGTCCGCCGCAGACGTGGATGCCGAGCTCGCCCGACAACGGACCGAGCCCGCGCTTGAGCGCGCCGATCACGCTGGTGGTGATGCCGGACGAGTGCCAATCCATGCCCATCACGGCGCCGAAGGACTGGAACCAGAACGGGTGCGCCAGTCGCCGCAGGAACTCGTCACGGCCATACTCGCGCACGATCGCCTCGGCGAGCAGCGCGCCCAGGCGTGTCATGCGGTCGGCCAGCCAGCGCGGCACGCGGCCGCCGTGCAGCGGCAGGTCGGCACTTCCGGAACGTCGGGTCATGGGGGGCCCTCCAGGCTGGGGTGGTGCTGCGTTTCCCTCGACTTCCCTGGGGCCGATCAGCGAATGGCGACGCGCGAGGCGCGCGTGGACGAAGTATCGCAGAACACGGCGGCGGCCGGTGCCGGCGCGTCGTCTACGGCGACGGCCGCTCATCCTCCGTTACCCTTGCCTCATGGCCGCATCCGCCCATCCCGCCATCCCCTGGCCCGGCTTCTCGCCGGAGCGCGCCTTCGTGCTACCGCTGCGCGCCGAACTGATGGCGGCGCCGTTCGGCGAGGTATGCCAGTTCGACGGCATCCGCCTGCACCGCAAGCACGAGTTCCATGCCACCGTGCTGAGCCGCGAGATGGCGCGTGCGGCGGCCGCAGCCTGCGGTGAGCCGCACTTGCGCGAACTGTACGCATCCCTGTCCTGGGTGCCCTCGCGCACCGGACGCTACGCGCTGCTGCACCAGGTCAAGCCGGCCGACCAGGGCGGGCGCGCGTGCTGGTCGCTGATCGAGCACCTGCAGTTTCCCGCCATGCTGGCGTTCCGCGCCGAGCTCGCACGCGTGCTCGGCCGACTGTTCGACGACCCGGTACCGCACGTCACCCATTACGTGCACGGCGACCCCGACGGTATCGGCGTGCCCGACACCCGGGCCCTGGCCGCCACCCTGGTGCGCGAGGTCGCGCCCTGACCGTCACCGGGCCCGCACGGACCGTCAGCCACACTGGCCGCGATCCACCGAGCGAGGTGCTTTCATGCAAGAACCGATCGAACCCGGCTACATGGTGTTCGTCGCCGACGGCGAAGTCGGCGTGGGCGCCGTGCGCGAAGTGCGCGGGGACAGCCGCGAGCTGGTGGTGAACATCGAGAACGGCGGCGACTTCACGCTGCCGGCCGCCGCCATCCGCGACGTGCACGAGGGCAAGGTGATCCTGGACGTCGAACACCTGCCCGAAGCGGTGCGGCACGCGCTGGCCCATCCGCACGACGCCGAGGATCCGAGCTACGCGGCCGCCGACCCGCAGGAGGGCGCGCTGGAGGGCTGAGGTCATGCCCGATGCCAGGCAACGCATGCTCGCCGGCGAGCCGTACGACGCCGAGGCGCCCGAGCTGCGGGCCGAACGCGCGGCCAACCACCGCTGGCTGGCACGCTACAACGCCGCCCTCGCCGACGGGCCGGAACGCTGGCATGCGCTCCTTCGCGAGCGCCTCGCCGGTGTGGGCGACGGCGCGCTGATCCGCCCGCCGTTCCACTGCGACTACGGCTGGAACATCCACCTCGGCGCCGGCGTGTTCGTCAACTTCGGGTGCGTGATCCTGGACGTGGCCGAGGTGCGGATCGGCAAGCGCACGCAGATCGGTCCGCTCGTGCAGCTGCTCGCCGCCGACCATCCGCGCGATCCGTCCGAACGCGCGCGCGGCCTGGAGTTCGGCCGGCCGGTGCGGATCGGCCGCAACGTGTGGATCGGCGCCGGTGCCCTGATCCTGCCGGGCGTGACCGTGGGTGACGACGCGCTGGTCGGCGCAGGCAGCGTGGTCACCCGCGACGTGCCGGCCGGCGCCACCGTGGTCGGCAACCCGGCGCGGCAGCGCCCCTCCGCGCCGGCGAGCGGCTTCGCCGGCTAGGCACGCCAGGCGTGCGCCGGGTAGAACCGGCGCATCGCGCGGTCCACGTAGGCGGCCAGGTTGGCATGCGCTTCGGCGGCGCGGCGCAGCGGTGTGTCGAAGAACGGCGTGATCACGCAGGCCAGCATGCCGAAGGCGGTGGCATCCACGCCGCTGGGTCGCTCGCCCATCAGCCACGGCTGCTTGCCGAGCAGCGTGGCGAGCGCATCGATCGAGCGGCGGCCGAGTTCGGCGATCTCCGCGGGCGCATGCCGGCCCAGGCCCTGCGCGTGAAGCTCGGCCTGCTTGCGCGCGAGCAGGTCGCGGCGCAGGGACTCGCGCTGCTCGTGCGGCGCGGCGTCGGCGAAATGCGCCGGGCCCTTGGCGAAGTTTTCCGGGTCCAGCCAGCGGAACCAGACCATGGCGAAGTACAGGTGGTCCTCGAGCATGCGCTCGATCGCCCAGGCCTGCGCGCGCTGATTCCGGTCGAGGCCGGCGTCCAGGTCGACGCCGTACCTGCGCTCCAGGTGCGCACGGATGAACGTGGAGTCGGTCACCACCTCGCCGTGGTCGTCGATGTACGGCAGCTTGCCCTTGGGCGCCTGCGGCGGGATCGTGGAAACGCGCTCGTAGGCCACCCCGGCCAGCGTGAGCTGCACTTCGGTCTTCATCACGAACGGACTGGTGTCGGGCAGGCCGAAGCCGGCGCGGGTGGCATACAGGGTGAGCGCAGTGGCGGACATGGGCGACTCCGATGTGAGGGGCGGACGCAGCCTGCCACGGGCGTGCTGACAGGGGCTGTCAGCAGACCGTCCGACGCGCGGGGGGCGTAGGATCGCGCCACGCCTGCCGGAGCCGCGACCATGCCCACTCCCGGAGCGGAAAACTGCTTCGACACCGCCGTTGCCGCACTGTACGAACGCCTGCTGGTGCCGCTGATCTTCGCGCCGTATGCGCAGGACCTGGCGGCACGGCTGACGGCCCTACCCCTCCGCGACGTGCTGGAGCTGGCCGCGGGGACCGGCGTGGTGACGCGCGCCCTGGCGGCACGGTTGACGCACGCGGACATCGTCGCCACCGATCTCAACCCACCCATGCTGGCGGTGGCCCGGGCGCGCCGCACGGCAAGACCGGTGACCTGGCGCCAGGCCGACGCACTCGCGCTGCCGTTCGCCGACGGCAGCTTCGATGCGGTGCTCTGCCAGTTCGGCGCAATGTTCTTCCCCGACAAGCCACGCGCCTTCGCCGAGGCGCATCGCGTGCTACGCCCGGGTGGCGTGCTGCTGTTCAGCGTATGGGACCGGATCGAAACCAACGACTTCGCCCGTCGGGTGCACGAGGCCATGGCCGACCTCTTTCCGGCCGACCCGCCGCGTTTCCTCGCGCGCCTGCCGCACGGCTACCACGCGCCCGACGCGATACGGCGCGACCTGGCGCGCGCCGGCTTCGCGGGCGCTCCGACGATCGAGACCGTCACCGCCTGCAGCCGCGCGGACACGGCCGGGGTGCCGGCGCTGGCCTATTGCCAGGGCACACCGTTGCGCGGCGAGATCGAGGCGCGCGACTCCGCCGGCCTGGAACGCGCGACCGACCGCGCCGCCGAAGCCATCGCCAGGGACTTCGGCCCCGGACCGGTGGCCGGCCGGATCCAGGCGCGTGTGGTCAGCGTGGCGCGTCGATAGGCTCAGCCTGCCGCCACATCGAAGGCATAGGCGGTGCGTTGCGCAGCCGGCCGCTCGCGGAAGGCATCGGCGAACGCGGCCAGGTGCCGGTAGGGCGCCAGCGGCAGCGTGTCGCGGAACGCCAGGTGCTCGACCAGGCAGAATAGCGAGGCCTCCAGCAGGCTCAGGTCCCGCGGCGGCAGCTCCAGCAGCACCGCTTCCAGGTTCGCATCCAGCCACGCCAGCGCGTTGCGGAAGCCGTCGCCCGCCTTGGCGAAGTAGACGTTCTCCCCCGGCAGTCGGGCCACCTGCATGCCGAACACCAGTTGCACCTGCGCGCCCATGCCGTGCCAGACGAGCTCCTGGGCGTTGCGCGCGCGCAGGCCGGGCAGCTGCTCGGTCCACACGATGCGCCGCGGCTCCGGCGCCAGCGCGGCCAGCGTACGGCAGATGTTCTCCGCGCCGAACACCGGCCCCTCCGGCAGCACCAGCACCGGCAGCTTGAGCGCCGGGTTGCCGGCGTAGTCGGACGGGTCGCGCGAGGCCAGGTCGTGCACCGGGGTGAAATCGCAGCCGACACCGAGGGTCTCTGCGAACAGGCGCGCCAGCCGGGTGAAGTGCGAACTGCTGCGGCCGACGAGACGGGGAGCGGCGGCGGGAGGATCGCAGGCCATGGGAGACGTCCGCTGGGAGGGTCAGGCCCAGACTCTAAGGGATGACCCGTTCCGGCGGCGTCGCCGCTCAGGCTTCCGCCGCCTGCGCCTGTGCCCGTGCCGCACCGCACTCGCCGTCGGGACCCTCGATCTGGCGCACTTCGCACTCCAGGTCCCACCCGTCCCCATGCAACGCCAGGAAGCGCCGGGTCAGCTCCAGCGCGTGCACCATCGAGTCGGCCTGGAGGATCGCGTAGCCGCCGATGACTTCCTTGGTTTCGGCGAAGGGACCGTCGACGGTCGAAATCCGACCGCCGCGCAGGCGCATCCGCACGCCCTCGGCGGTGGGCCGCAGCCCGGCGGTGTCCAGCAGCGTGCCCTCGCGGGTCATCTGCTCGATCAGCCGGCCCATGTCGGCCATGAGCTGCTCGCTGGGCACCCGCCCGGTGTTCTCCTGGATACGGATCATGGAAAGGAAGCGCATGGTGGTTCTCCTCGGGGTGAACGAAAAGCCGGGACATCCGGTCTCCCCTACGACGGGCCAGCCCTGCCCGGATCGACAGCGACCTGTCGATTACGTGCGTTCCCGCCCGTCGGGATAGGCCAGGCCATCCGCCTGGCCACGACACGAGGAGCAACACCATGTCCTATATCGACGGTTTCGTGATCGCCGTACCGACGGCCAACAAGCAGCAGTTCATCGACCATGCCGCGACCTTCGACGCGGTGTTCGTCGAGCACGGCGCCACCCGCGTGGTGGAGTGCTGGGGCGACGACGTCCCGGACGGCAAGCTCACCGACTTCCGCCGCGCGGTGCAGGCCGTAGACGGCGAGACGGTGGTGTTTTCGTGGATCGAGTGGCCGGACAAGGCCACCCGCGACGCCGGCATGGCCAAGGTCATGCAGGACCCGCGGCTGGACATGCAGGCCAGCGCCATGCCGTTCGACGGCAAGCGCATGATCTTCGGCGGCTTCGCGCCGGTGGTCTCGCTGCCCGCCTGAGGCCCCCTCGTCGAAGCGAGTCTGCTCGCGATGCCTTTGCTCGCGATTGCATCGAACCGGGCATCGTGAGCAAGCTCGCTCCTGCATTTGCGTTGACAGGCGCCGGACTCAACCGGGCCGGTAGTAGTCGCACTCCCGGTAGCGGCGGGCATACAGGCCGAACGCCAGTGCCGCCACCAGCGCGAAGGCGGCGAAGAAGAACATCTGGAAGGCCACCGTGCTGAGACCGCTGCCGGCGATCGCGCCGGTGACCGCGTCGTTGCGCACCGCGGCGTTGGCCAGCAGCACCCACAGGTTGCCGACGGTGGTGGTGAGGTTCCAGAAGCTCATCACCACGCCCTTCATCGAGGCGGGCGCCTGGCTGTAGGCGAATTCCAGGCCGGTGGCCGAGACCAGCACCTCGCCGAAGGTGAGCAGCGCGTAGGGCAACACCTGCCAGACGATCGACAGCGCGTTGCCGCCGTCGATCACCACCTGCAGCGCGCCCACCACGATCCAGGCCAGGCCGCTGAAGGCGATCCCGGTAGTCATCCGGCGCAGCGCGGTGGGCTCGTAGCCGCGCCGGCGCAGCAGCGGGTACAGCACCAGGTTGTTGAACGGGATCAGCAGCATCACCAGCATCGGGTTCAGCGCCTGCATCTGCGCCGGGTGGAACCAGTCGGGCATGCTCATGCGCCCGCCCTGCACCACCCAGGTGGACGCCTTCTGGTCGAACAGCGAGAAGAACGGCGTGGTGAGCGCGAAGATCACCAGCACGCGCAGCACGTTGCGCGCACCGTCCACCGCCGCGTCCGGATGCACGCCGCGCGCGCGTTCCATCTGCAGCCAGGCGCCGCCGCCGACGCCGGCGATCAGTGCCACCAGCGCCAGGCAGGCGGCGATCACGAAGCCGAGCGCGGGCATCAGCACGAAGGCGCCCAGCGCCGCCAGCACGCCGGCCACGGCCACCCACAGGCCCGGACGCGCCTGCCCCGGCGCGTGCCGAAGCAGCGCGGTGCGCAGCACGCGCGAGAACGCATGCGGGTCCGGCGGTGACGGCGGCACCATCACGTAGTGGCGCCGCCCCAGCCACAGCACCACCGTGGCGACGAACATCAGCGCACCGGGGATGCCGAAGGCCACCGCCGCGCCGAAGCGGTGCAGGAAGACCGGCATCAGCAACGAGGCGAAGAACGAGCCGAAGTTGATGATCCAGTAGAAGGCATCGAACACCACCTTGGCCAGGTGCTTGTTCGACTGGTCGAACTGGTCGCCCACGAACGAGGCCACCAGCGGCTTGATGCCGCCCGCGCCCAGCGCGATCAGCCCCAGTCCGACGAAGAATCCGATGCGGTGGTGCTCGAACAGCGCCAGGCAGGCGTGTCCCAGGCAGTACACCAGGCTCATCCACAGCACCGTGTGGTACTTGCCGAAGAAGCGGTCGGCCAGCCAGCCGCCCAGCAGCGGGAAGAAGTACACGCCGATCACGAAGCTGTGGAACACGTCCTTCGCCGCCAGCGTGCGCTCGCCCTCGGGCAGGTACAGCAACAGGCTGGTGATCAGGAACGGCGTGAGGATGTTGCGCATCCCGTAGAAGGAGAAGCGCTCGCAGCCCTCGTTTCCGATGATGTAGCCGATCTGGCGCGGCAGGCGGCCGTGGGTGTCGGTCGTGGCAGCGACGCTCATCCGGACTCCGGTGTTCTTGGGTGACACCGGACTCTACCAAGAACGCACGCAAACCCTGCAGGAGCGGGCTTGCTCGCGATGCTCTGGCGCCCCGGGAAGCCAGGTAAGGCATCGGGAGCAAGCTCCCTCCTGCAGACTCACGCTCCGAACAAAGGCATTGCGGGCAAACTCGCTCTACATGGGTGCGGGGCCGGTGGCGGTACCCGGCTAGCCGGGGCCGCCCTGCCTGCCCAGCGTGTTCTCGATGCGCCGGTCCGGCACCAGCCACATCACCGCCACCGCCGCGTACAGCAGTTGCGCGCACCAGGCGGCGCGCAGTGTCGACACGATGCCGAGTGCGTAGAGCACGGGCGAGAGCTTGCCCTTCCAGTCGCTGCCGATGGCGCGCGCGAGCAGCGAGTCGTTGCCGTGCAGGCCGATCAGCGTCCGCTGCAGCACCCGGTACGCCACCGCCGCCATCAGCAGCACGCCGCCGTAGGCCGCGGTGGGTGCCCCGGCGAAGTGGTTCTCGCCCATCCAGGCCGTGGCGAAGGGGAACAGCGAAAGCCAGAACAGCAGGTGCAGGTTCGCCCACAAGGCCGCGCCGGAAACCAGCCGGCTCGCGGCGAGCAGGTGGTGGTGGTTGTTCCAGTAGATGCCGACGTAGACGAAGCTGAGCACGTAGCTCAGCAGCACCGGCACCAGCGGCAGCAGCGCGGCGGGCGTGGCCTCGTGCGGCACCTTCAGCTCCAGCACCATGATGGTGATGATGATCGCGATCACGCCGTCGCTGAACGCTTCCAGCCGCCCCTTGCCCATCGCTGCCTCCGTTGGCCGGCCTCGGGCCGGCATGGCTCATGCGTTCGTTGCGCCCGCGCGATAGGCCGCCGGCGTGGTGCCCAGCCAGCGCCGGAAACTGGCGTGGAAGGTGGACAGATCCCCGAAGCCGGCCTCGAGCGCGACCTCGGCTACCGACGCACGCGACTTGCGCAGCAAGCGCGCGGCCCGCTCCAGCCGCGCGCGCAGCACGAACCGGTGTGGCGTGGTGCCGACCACGCGGGTGAAGGTGCGCAGGTAGTGGTAGGGGCTCATCGCCGCGTCGGCGGCCAGCCGCGCCAGCGGCAGCGGCGCATCCAGCGCCTGCTCGATGCGCCGCACCGAGGCGGCGATGCGCCGCTCGTCGCGCGCCGGGATCCGGCCGGTGCCGGCCTGGCCGGTGATCGCTTCCAGCGCGGCGCCGGCGAAGCCGAAGGCGAGCTCCTCCAGCGCCAGCGCGTCGGTCCGCGTGGCCAGCCCGCTGGCGAACGGCAGCAGCTCGGGCATCGGCGGCAGGCGCGGCAGGGCGAACGTCGCGCTGCGCGCGCCCGGCACCGCGGCCACGATCGCCTCCCAGCATGCGGCGTCGAAGTGCACCGACAGGCAGCGATCGCCATGACCGTGCTCGTGGCCGCATTCGAAGCACTGCCCCTGGTTGCCGAGCATCACCGCGCCGGGAGCGAGCAACGCCTGTCCGGTGGGTGCGCGGTACTGGAAGGTGCCGGCGACCACCGCGGCGAGGCAGAACGAGCCGTGCCGCTCCTCGGCCACCGGGTCCTGCGGGCCCGCCGAGCAACGCACGTCGAACACCCGCCACCCGGGTCCGGCGGCCAGCCGTGTCGATGCCATCGTCATGCGCGCAACATAGCAATTTTTCCCACGCGGCCGGTGGCGCCGATGCCTACCTTGACGGCTCCCGCAACCGAGGCACCCGCATGAACGGCTTCATCCACGCACTGATGGCACCGGGACCCGCGGCCGACCGTGCCGATGCCATGGACACCTACGGCTGGCTGGTCGGCGACTGGGTCTTCGACGCCCGCGTCGTCCTCGACGGCCGGGCCACGCCGGTCGAGGGCGGGCGGATCCACGCCGCCTGGGTGCTCGAAGGCCGCGCGATCCAGGACGTATGGATCCTGCCGGGCGTCTTCGCCGGCACCACGCTGCGCGTCTACGACCCGGGCCTCGACGCCTGGCACATCCTGTGGAGCGACCCGCTGCGCCAGTACTACAACCGCCAGCTCGGCCGCCGCCACGGCGACGCCATCGTGCAGGAGGGCAACGACGCGAGCGGTACCGGCACCCGCTGGAGCTTCCTGGACAGGGCCCCCGACCGCTTCCGCTGGCTGGGCGAACGCCGCGGGGAAGACGGCATCTGGCAGCCCGTCGCCGAGTTCGCCGTCCGCCGCACCCCTTCCACCACCCCGCAAGGAGCCGACCGATGATCGACCACCTCTCCCTGGGCGTACGCGACCTCGCCGCCAGCCGCCGCTTCTACGACGCCGCGCTCGCGCCGCTGGGCTACCGCCGCCTGAGCACCTGCGACGACTCGCTCGGCTACGGCGCCGACGGCGTCGTGCTGTGGCTGCTGCAGACCGCGCACCCGGTCGCCGCCGACCCGCGCTCGGGCCTGCACCTGTGCCTGCGGGCGCCCGGCCGCACCGCCGTCGACGCCTTCCATGCGGCCGCGCTGGCGCACGGCGGCGCCGACAACGGTGCCCCGGGCCTGCGCGCGGACTACGGCCCGGACTACTACGCGGCCTTCGCCACCGACCCGGACGGCTACCGGCTGGAAGCGCACGTGGCTTGAGGC
The DNA here is from genome assembly GCF_037137055.1 of Fulvimonas yonginensis. NCBI lineage: Bacteria > Pseudomonadati > Pseudomonadota > Gammaproteobacteria > Lysobacterales > Rhodanobacteraceae > Fulvimonas > Fulvimonas yonginensis. The sequence continues at coordinate 38,106 of NZ_JBBBNY010000010.1, read as the reverse complement.
CGCGCACCACGGGCACGGGTCGCCGGGAAAATGCAACCGGTTAGTTGCATTTTCCCGGCGCCGGGCGCAGGCTGTGCGCACCCGAGGAGGTGTCCCCCATGACCGGCGACCGCATCGAGAAGCAGGTGGAACTGAAGGCCCCCGTGGCGCGCGTCTGGCGCGCGCTGACCGACCACGAGGAGTTCGGCCGGTGGTTCGGCGTGCGGCTGGCCGGCCCGTTCGAGCCGGGCAAGGAAAGCACCGGACAGATCACCTACCCGGGCTACGAGCACATCGCCTGGCGTGCCACGATCGTGGCGATGGAACCCGAGCGGCTGTTCTCGCTGACCTGGCATCCCTACCCGGTGGACCCGGACGTGGACTATTCGGCCGAGCCCCAGACGCTGGTCGAGTTCCGCCTGCAACCGCTCGACGGCGGCGGCACCCTGCTCACGGTCACTGAATCGGGCTTCGACCGCATTCCGGCGCACCGTCGCGCAGAGGCCTTCCGCGCCAACGAAGGCGGCTGGGCCGAGCAGATGCGCAACATCCGCCGCCATCTCGGGGAACCGGCGGCATGACCGCCACCGCCCGTGCCCGTCCACCGCGCACGGCACAGGCCGCCAACGTGTTCGCCGCGCTGGGCGATTCCACCCGGCTCGCGCTGGTGAACGCGCTGAGCGACGGCTCGCGCCGCTCCATCGCCCAGCTCAGCGCGGGCCACCCGGTGAGCCGGCAGGCCATCACCAAGCACCTGCGCGTGCTCGAAGGCGCGCGCATCGTGCGGCAGGAACGCGCCGGGCGCGAACGGCTGTTCGCGCTGGACCCCGCACCGATCGAGGACGTGCGGCGGTACATCGACTGGGTTTCCCGCCAGTGGGATGCGCGACTCGCGCGGCTCAGGACACTGGTCGAGGCGCAAGCCTAGCCCAGCCACCGCAGCGCCTCGGCGGCGAGGTAGAGCCCCAGGCCGAAGACCAGGTGCGTGGTCAGGCTGCGCAACCGCGCCCGGTTGGGCCGCGGCGTGCGCGAGGCGGCGATGCCGGCGCCCAGCGCCGGTTGCAGGATGAGGAAAGGAGCCGCCACCGTGGCCAGGCCGATCGCCAAGGCCGGCCCGGGCGACGGATGGCGGGCCCAGTCCGTACCGCACAGGGCCAGCAGCAGGCCGGCGAAGGCCACGCCGATCGCGTAATGGGCCAGCCAGCCGATCAGGCGCTCGCCGGCGACGGGCGCGGCGGTGGCGATGGCGTCGTGGCGGACGCGGCCGCGCGCCAGGTGGCCGAGCCAGCGTCCGACCATCGCGTAGTCCAGCGGGACCACGCCGAGCAGGTGCTTCTGGAGCAGCGTCCAGCCGTCCATGACGGCGGTCGCGCCGACGCCGATCGCCAGGGCGCGCAAGGGGAACTCGATCCAGTCAGCCATGGCGGTGCGCCTCCCGGCGAGCATCGTCCCGGAGACCCCGTTCGGTACGTGGCTGCGCGTGTGCGTCTTTCATGCTGTCCTCGGCTTGCGTCGTCGCTGCGGTTGGGACAGCCTACGAATTCAAGTCGACTTGAGGTCAAGCATGAAGGCGCTGGACATCGCCGAGGTGGCTCGGCGCTCGGGCCTCCCGGCCTCGACGCTGCGCTATTACGAGGAGAAGGGCCTGATCGCGTCGGTCGGTCGCCATGGCCTGCGCCGGTTGTTCGACTCCGGCGTACTCGAGCGCCTGTCGCTGATCGCGCTGGGGCGGACCGCGGGTTTCACGCTGGAGGAGATCGCCGGCGTGTTCGCCCCCGACGGCCGGCCGCGGATCGACCGGCAGCAACTGGCGGCGCGGGCGGACGCGCTGGAGCACACCATCCGGCGGCTGGCCGCCCTGCGCGATGGCCTGCGCCACGCAGCCGCCTGCCCTGCGCCGGACCACCTGGCTTGCCCCCGTTTCCGCCGCCTGTTGCGGCTGGCCGCCGCGACGCAACGGCGCGCGCGTCCTGCCTCGCCGGCGGCTCCGCGCCCCGACCGGTCCAGACCCGGCCGCGGGGCACGCTGAGCGACGCTCAGTGCTGGGTCTGGCTGGCCTGCGCATGGCCCACGGCGAGCCGGTTGTCGACGCTCTCCACGCCCAGCATGCCGGCCACGGACGCCACCAGCTGGTCGACCTCGCTCAGCTTGGCCGAACCGCTCAGCGTGACCACCCCGTTCTCGACGTGGACCTCCACCTTGCCCGGTTGCGCCACGAGATGGCCGAGCTGAGAGCGGATCCGGTCCTGCAGTTGCTCGTCGTCCACGGGTTCGTCACGCATGCGTGCCTGCATCTGTGCCGCCGCGCCGTGCAGGCGGTCGGCCGCGTGCCGCACCTTGCCGCGCGCGTAATCCTCCACCTCGTGACCCGCGGACACCGCCTTGTCGCGCGCCAGCGCGCGGCGCCGGCGCCCGGCCACCGGGTCGAGCATGTACATGGTGATCGCCCCCGCCGCAAAAGCGGTGGCGAGCTTGATCAAGTGCTTCACAGCCGCCTCCTGGTCGTTGCGAGTGCCGATGGACTCGAGAACGTCCCGGCATATTGCCCGCGGCCGCGGCAACGGCATGCGAAAGCACCGTGGCGGGTGCATGAGCGCGCCCGCGCGCGGGTGCCGGCGCCCGTGCGGCAGGCCGGTTTTTGCGTACCGGTACGCAAAAGGCGCCCCTGCAGGCCGCCGGGCGCTCAATAAAAGCGCCCCCGGGCCGATCCTGTCTGCATTGATGCACCGGGAGGTCCTGATGCCCATCGCCGCCTGCCATTGCGGGACCGTCCGGCTGGACGTGCCGCCGCTTCCCGACGAGGTGGCCTACTGCAGCTGCGCGATCTGCCGCCGTTACGGCGCATTGTGGGCGTATTACCCGCTCGGTGCGGTGCAGGTCACCGCCCCACCCGACAGCATGGAGAGCTACGTCGGAAGCGAGCGCACGCTCGCCTTCGTGCGCTGTCGCCGCTGCGGCTGCGTCACCCACTGGGAGCCGCTCGAAGGCCGTGGCGACGAGCGGCTGGGCATCAACGCCCGCAACCTCGACCCGGACGAGCTGGAGCACGTGAACATCCGCTGGCTCGACACCGAGGCATGCGGCGCGCCCTCACCGTAGGCCCGGCAACAGCCGGCCTCAACCGGCATTCGTCCGGTCGAGGCCGTGCCCGCACCGCGCCCTGCGGTGGCCGGCCGCCCGCTCGGGCGGATCGAGCACGTCCGGCTCCGGCACGCGCACGCACACCCCGCACCGACACCGGCCGCGCTAGGCTCCGTCCGTCAGCGGAGACGGACGATGCGCATCCTCGTCACCGGCGCCACCGGACTGGTCGGCCAGGGCGTCCTGCGCGAGTGCCTGCAGGCGCCGGACCTAGAACGGGTGGCGGCGCTCGGCCGCCACCCTACCGGCGTACGCGACCCCAGGCTGGACGAGCTGCTCTGTCCCGACTTCGCCGACCTCGGGCCCGTGCGCGAGCGTCTCGCGCCGTTCGACGCCTGTTTCTACTGCGCCGGCGCGCCACCACTGGGCACGCCCGAGCCGACCTATCGACACGTCACGCTGACCCTCACGCTCAACGTGGCCGGGGCCTTCGCGCAAGGGAACCCGGGCGGCCGGTTCCTGTACGTCTCCGGCGCCCATGCCGATCCGCGCAGCCGTGTCATGGCGCTGCGGGTCAAGGGTGAGACCGAACGGGCGCTGGCCGCCCTGCCCATCACCACGATCATGCTCCGGCCGGGTGGCATCCAGCCCGTGGATGGCGTGCACTCGCCGCACCACGGGCTCGACCTGCTTTACCGGCTCGGTGCGCCGGCACTGACGCTGGCCGTGCGCCTGATGCCGCGTTACACGACCACTACCGCCCGCGTCGGCCGCGCCATGCTCGCGCTGGCGCGCGAACCGGCACCACCGGCCGTGGTGGAGAACGCGACGATCAACCGCCTGGGCGGCTGAGTTGCCGTCCCCGGCACCGGACTCAGTCGGGAATCTCGGCCTCGACCAGGCTGGCCAGCAGCGCGAGCGATTCCTGCCAGCCGAGATAGCAGGCCTCGGTGGGGATCGCGTCGGGGATGCCCTCCTGCACCACGGTCAGCTCGGTCCCGCAGGACACCTTGGCCAGGCTGACCGTGGTGGTCATCCGGCCGGCCAGATTCGGGTCGTCGAAGGCGTCCGTGTAGCGCAGGCGCTCGTCCGGGCGCAGCTCCAGGTAGGTGCCGCCGAAGGTGTGGCTCTTGCCGGTCGAGAAGTTGGTGAACGACATCCGGTAACTGCCGCCCTCCCTGGCGTCCATGTGGTGCACCTTGCCGGTGAAGCCGTGCGGCGGCAGCCACTTGGCCAGGGCGTCGGGATCGAGGAAGGCGCGGTACAGGCGCTCCGGCGTGGTGCGCAGCACACGGTGCAGTTTGACGGTACCCATGATGTGACCTCGTCGCGTGGGAATGAAAGGATGCCTTTCCCCCTCGACGGGCGCACCTGCCCGGTTTCGACACCGGCGCAGCGGGCGGCGAGGTGGATCACCCGCGACAGCGGCCGTCGCGCAGAGGCCCGCGGGCGCGTACGCTCGCCCCACCCGTCTTCTGGAGACGACGCATGCAGGGCATCCCCACGCGTTGCACGATGGTGTCGGTGGTAACGGTGCGCGGCGCCGGCGAGGCCGCCCGCACGCTGCTGCTGCGCCGGGCCAGGGCGCACCTGCACGGCCTGTGGGTCTATGCCGCCGGGCACATCGAGCCCGGCGAGAAGGCGTGGCAGACCGCGGCGCGCGAGCTGGCTGAGGAAACCGGCCTGCGTCCCACCGCGCTGTACTCGGCCGACCGCTGCGAGACCTACTACGACGCGACCGAGGAGTGCATCGCCGTGGTCCCCGCCTTCGTCGCCTTCGTCGACGCCGATGCCGCAGTGCGCCTCGACGCCGAGCACGACGACCACGCCTGGCTGTCCTTCCCCGAGGCGATCGCGCGACTCCCGTTCGGCGGCCAGCGCTCGCTGTTCGCGCACGTGCAGCGGGAGTTCGTACTGCGCCCGCCTTCGCCGGTGCTGCGCATGCCGCCGGGCGGGTCGGACGGCGCCGGGCGGGCGCCGGTCGAGCCGACCCGCGGGTGAGGCGGCGTCCTTTTTTCGGTTATCGTCCACGCGCCCGAATTCCCGTGACACCCGGAGGCGCCGCCAGGCGCTGCTGCTGCGGCTGGGCCTGTGGGGCTCTGCCTCGCCTTCGTGCGGCTGGGCCTGCTGAACGTCTACGGCGACCCGATGCCACGGTCCCAGCAGCACTCGCCCCTGTGGATGCTGCCATCGTTCCTCGGCACCCGGAAATACCCGCCCTCGCTGCTGTACCTGCTGATGACGCCGGGGCCGTCGCTGCTCCTGCTGCGCGCGTTCGATGCACGCACGCCCGCGTGGCTGTGCCCTGCGCTGGCCTACGGCAAGGTGCCACTCTACGTGCTGCGCTTCTACGCCATCCACCTGCTGGCGGTGGCCGAGGCGTACCTCCGCTACGGCGACGCTGACGGCCTGTCCCGCTCGCCGGACCTGGGCCATTTTCCGTTCACCGCGCCGCCGGGCTGGGACCTGGGCCTGCCCGCCATCTGTCTGCTGCGGGCAGGCATCGTGCTGGCGTTCTATCCGCTCTGCCGCGGGTACGCGGGCGTGAAGCGCCGGCGCAACGGGTGGCTCAGCTACCTCTCACGGGTGCCGCCGCGTCGGCGCCGAACGGGCCGCGCAGCAGCAGCATCCCGTAGAGCAGCGCGAAGGCGCCGAACAGCAGGGCGAGCCCGCCGAGCACCGGCGGCGCGCCGTTCGCCTTCGCCGCATGGGCCAGGCTGAAGGCGCTGACCAGGTACAGGCCCAGGTTGGCCAGCACGGTCGGCCGACCGTAAATGCCGCCGACGACGATGCGTCGCTGGTTCCAGTTGAGCCAGGCCACGGCGAGCCATCCGGCCGACACCAGTTGCCCGAGTACGGTGGCTCCGGCAGCCATGCCCGGGAGCACGTGCGGCAGCAGCACGTCGGAGGCGAACAAGAGCGCGATGCCCCCGGCGCCGAGGACGATGGCGCTCGCCGTGGTGATGAGTGTGGACGTGCGTGTCGCGTTCATTCCCTTGCCCCTGTGTCGGTCGTGCGATGAAGGCGCCGGGCATCGGATGGCCGCCCGGGTGCGCCCGGCGGGCGCAGCGTATCACTGGCGGTCAGGCTGCGGCGGCCGCAGGCCGGTACCGCCGCATCGGGCCACCTCAGCGATCGCCGCGCTTCGCCACGTCCCGTCGAAAGGTGGCCTCGGCGCGGTCGACGTAGCGCAGGTAGCCCGCCCGGTCGATGAAGGGCGCCACCGGGTCGGTGGCCTTCGCACGCTGCGCCAGCTTGCGCTGCATGCCGAAGAAGCTCGCGTGGGAGCCCAGGAAGAGCTCGGCCGGAAGGCTGCGCAGTGTGCGGAAGCTCCGCTCGAAGCCGGCCTGGCGGCCGGGATAGTCGAATGGCAGCACGGTCAGGCTGCACACGTCCACGGCCAGCCATCGGCGTGCGCCGTCGCGCACGGGGAACGACCACGAGGTGCAGCCGGGGGTATGGCCGGGGGTGGCGTGCGCCGTGAGCTCGATCGGACCGAGGCGGACCGTCGCACCATCGTCGAAGCGGTGGTCGATACGCGGGGCCGGGTAGCCGGTCAGGCCGAGGTACGCGAGCAAGCGGAAGGGCCCGAGCGTGGGGTCGCCGACGCCGCCCGCGGCGACCACGCGGGCATCGCCCCGGCTGATCCACAGCTGCGCCCCCGAGGCCTTCTGCAGCGCCGCCAGTCCGCCGGCGTGGTCCTCGTGCGCATGCGTGTTGAGCAGCACCTTCACGTCGGTGATGCGGAATCCGAGCCTGGCGATGTTCGCCATGATCCCGGCCGCGGACTCCGGATAGCCGCCGTCGATCAGCACGTGCCCCTGCGGCCCGGTCAGGAGGAAGGCGGTGACGTCGGGCGTGCCGACGTAATACAGGTTGCCTGCGATGGGGAAGGGCTCGAAGGCCACCTGCCGGTTGTGATGGATCGCAGACCGCCAGGCGGTCAGGGCCGCCGCCGCCAGCACGGCTGCCATGCCGAGCACGACCCATCGCCAGTGTCGTCTCGTCCGTGGGCGCATCCGCTGCTCCTCCCTGCCGGAGCCTGGCGCACGCGCCAGTGGCGTCACTATACATGGCTCTGCTATGTAAGCAAGCACCCGCCGAATCCAGCGTCCATCCCGCGTGTGTGTTCACGTGATGCACGCGTTTCGGGTCGTATCAAGAACCGCCCGGGATCGGACGTCCACAGCGTGCAAACGAACGACCAGCGCCTGCAGATCGAAGAGGATCGCGATCACCAGTACTTCGAATGGCGGGCCGAGCGCATCGGCTGGGTCGCAATGGCCGCGCTGCTGGCAGCCGGATTGCTGGGCCTGCTCGGCTACGGCCCGCTGAGCCGGGCCCGGGCCGGCGAACCCGGCACGCTGTCGGTGCAGTACGACCACCTGCAGCGCTCGAGCGCGCCGAGCCAATACCGCTTCGTCGTCTCACCTTTGCTGGTGCGTCACGGCGAGCTGCGTCTGCGTTTCGACGATGCACTGCTGGAGGAAGTCGAGATGAAATCGATCGTGCCCGAGCCCACCGAAACGCGCTCGGGCCCCGGCTACACCGAATTCGTGTTCGCCATGGACGCCACGGGCAAGGCGCCGGGGCGCATCCAGTTCCAGTATCAGCCGACCACGTTCGGCCACGTGCGCGGGCGCGTCACCGCCGACGGCGCCGCTCCCCTGGTCATCGACCAGATCGTCTATCCCTGAGGCAGCCATGGAATCGGTCATCCGCGGTGTCGTCGTCTACGCGTTCCTGTTTCTGATCTTCCGCATCGCCGGCAAGCGCACGCTGGCGCAGACGTCGCCGTTCGAACTGGTGCTGCTGCTGATCATCTCGGAAACCACCCAGCAGGCCATGGTGGACAGCGACCACTCGGTCACCAACGCGCTGTTGCTGATCATGACCCTGGTGGGGCTCAGCGTCGTGCTGTCGGTCATCAAGCACCGTTCGAAGGCCGCGAGCCGCTGGCTGGAAGGCCTGCCGGTGCGCGTGGTGCGCGACGGCGTGTGGGACAGGGAGGTGGGCGACAGGATGCGGGTGGAAGAGGCCGAGGTGCTGACCGCGGCGCGTGCCACACACGGCCTGGAACGCATGGAAGACATCAAGCACGCCGTGGTGGAGAACGACGGCACCATCTCCATCGTGCCGCGCGACGGCGGCTGACCCGCCGCCTCCCAGGGACGCTCCTTCGGGCGGCTTCGCCACGCGAGCAACGGATGCTCGCCCTGCGGCCACGGGTCAGGCGCCTTCGCACTCTCCCACGGAGTGGGCACCGTCCCATCCGCTCCGGGTCGCACGCCGGTGCCGGAGCCAGAGCAGCCCGATCGCAGGCACCGCGCTGAACAGGCGAACGCCAACGGCCAGCCACCCGCCCGCGGCGTTGCCCGAAGCGACCGCGAGCACGTTCCACGAGGCGTTGAGCGAGACGTGCAGGGCCAGTAAGGCCAGTTCCTCGGCCAACGGAAACACGAGCGACAGCCAGAACAGCGGAATCCACCCGAAGTCCCGCGACAGCCCGCCCTGCCAGCCCAGCACGCCCCAGGTCGGGAGGGTCGCCAGCAGCACCAGTGCCGGCCCGGCCATGCCGTTCCACGCCAGGCCCCGCTGTCGCGCCAGCCACGCGCGATCGCGCCCCAGCCAGGCCGCCACGGCGACCGCCACGAGTACCGCCAGCAGGTTGTCCATCGCCGCCCCGCCGAACGGGAAGGGAAAGCCCGGGACGGACAAGCCCACGCGTTCGGCGAGGTCGCGCACGTCCAGCGCAAAGACGAGTACCAGCACTGCCAGCGCCGCCCGCCAACGACCGATCCATCGGTGGTCTGCCATGACCTGCCCCTGTCCTCGCAACGGGTGCCGTCGATCGCCCGGCAACCGTATCAGCCGCCGTACTGCTCCGGAATCGGCAGGTCCGGCCGCTCGCCCTGCCAGTAGATCGTCACCACCCACCAGCGGTGCCCGTCGAACAGCAACTGGATGCTGTTGATGCCGCGCTGGAACGGCTTGGCATCGTTCGCGGCATGGCGCGACTCGTAGGTGCTGAAGACCTGGGCGATGTGGCCGTAGCGGTCCACCGTGCGGTGCACCTCGCGTTCGAAGAAGCCCTCCTTCTCCAGCAGCGGTGCGCCGAGGCGGATGTAGTCCTCCACGCTCAGCACGCGGGCCTGGACGATCCCGTCCTTGCCGGCATGCACCGGGATCAGCCGCGCCCCAGGGACGAACAGCGAGCGCAGCCGGTCCCAGTCGCGCTTCTGGCCCTTCGGACCGGAGATCACGTCGTACAGCGCCCCCAGGATCGCATCCATCGAGGCCACGTCGGCCGGCCGCGCCGCCGGTAGCCCGGGCGCACTCGCCGCGGTGCGGGCGGAAGCCGGCGCCGTCTGCGCCACGGCCGGTTGCAGCGCGATGCCGGCCGGCACCCATGCGCAGGCCATCAGTACGGAACGGAACCAAACGGCACCCATGGTGTGCCCTCCCTGTTCGTGGAAAGGTCGCAGAATTTCAAGCCATCGGCAGGCAGGTGCACGTGCAGGTTTCGACGTGCATCGCCCCTGACAACACGCCAACGATCAACCGCACTCCCCTCAGCGAGCCTGCTGCCCGGCACATCACGCAATGCCCGGCAGTTCGGGCGGAACTCCGGCCTCTCCGGCCTGCTCGCGGAAACGCTTCCTCCTGGCCAGGAACCAGATGGCACCGAGCGGCAGGGACACCGAAACGGTCCAGGGACCATAAGCGGGCTGGAAGGCGGCCGCACCGAACAGTTGGAAGGAGACCGGCAGGAAGCGCCATTCCCCGGTCGTCCAGTTGATCGACAGGCTGCACACGCCGAGCAGGATGAACAGGATCCACAGCCATTTCCTGTGCGGAAGCGGCGTGCGGATACACGCCACCAGCGCGAACAGGCAGAGCAGCGGCACGAGCACGGCCCCGGTCAGCACCAGGTAATGCAGCGGGCTCTTGCCGGCGAGCCGGAAGCGGTTGGCCTCCTCCAGCGAGCTCGTGAGCTGCTGCACGTGGAAGCCGACGATCGTGGCGGCGCCGTCCTTCCTCTGCACGGCAACGTTGATCAGCAGCCATCGGTCCGGGTATTGGTATTCGAACGTGTGGTTGCTCTGGCGGAGCCCACTGCCTTCGAACGTGGTCACCCCGACCAGCTTCACTGACAGCGGCGCCGGTGCCGGCAGGATGCGGGCCATCGCCACGACCTGCTCGTGCAGCGCCGGCGTCTGCAGGGCCCGATCCATGTCCTGCTCGATTTGCCCGTAGCGGTGCGCCCGCAGCAGGTCGATGTAATGCGTGGCCAGCTTTTCCTCGGCCGGTGAACTGACTGCCTTCAACCGGCCCGCGTGGTCGCACCCGCCCACCAGCACCAGGCACGCGACGATCAATGCCCTTCCCAGATACCGCATGCGGCCCCCCAAACCCCTTGTCGGTGCCCGATGCGCGGCGCACCTTCCCTTGCGGACCATAGCACCCGGGCACGGCCCCCGCGCGTGCCTCCCGGAAGCCGCCGGATGTTCGGGCACGGGGACGCCTGCGGGATATCGGAAGCGAGGGATCCAGGGCAGCGGCGGCAGACCACTTCAGGATGCCGGCCGTGGCGCAGCCTGGCCGGTCGAGGCGTGCAGCCGCGCGCGCACCGCCGGCTCCAGGCTCTTCAGGCCCCAGCGGCGGCCTTCCTCGATCGCGGCTTCAACGGGTCGATCCTGCAGCCACGCCGCACGCAGGGCGACCAGGGCGCCGACCCGGTTGCTGCTGGCGCAATGCACCAGCGTCCGCTGCGTACCCGCATCGCCAAGCAGGTGGTCGAACCGCGCGACGTTGGCGCGGGTCAGGTCCGCGGGCCCGCGGATCGGGAGGTTGTGGTAGACGATCCCGGCAGCGCGCAGGGCCGCGGCTTCGTCGAAGCCGGGCGTCTCGCTGTCGAGGCTGAGGTCGATCACCTGGCGGATGCCGGCCCGCTTCAGCACGGGGACGTCGCCCGCCTGCAGGCGCCCGGACGCGACCCGGTGCGGCGCCGGGAAGGCGACGTGAGGTAGCCGGGCCACTGCGCCATCGGCCGGTACCCCGGCCCAGGCGACACCGGCGCACAGCAGGCACGCCAGCGGCAGAATGAAGCGGTTCATGACCGAGACCCTCGCCGAGACACCCCCACAAGATACGCGCAAGGAAGACCATGCCGAGGTACGAAGCAAGCACGACGATCGAGGCCCCCGCGGACGGCGTCTGGCGCCTGCTCTGCAGCGTGGACGCCTGGCCGCAATGGCTGCCGACGGTGAGCCGGGCCCAGGCCCTGGATGGAGGGCCGCTGGCAGTGGGCAGGCGCTACCGCATCGAGCAACCGCGGCTACGTCCCGCGATCTGGACCGTGACCGCGCTCGAGTCCGGCCGACGGTTCGAGTGGCGCGCCAGGTCACCCGGCATGACCATGGTGGCCGACCACCGCGTCGCGCCCGAGGGACATCAGGCGGTGCGGGTGCAGCTGTCCTTCGCCTTCCGGGGATTGCTCGGCAGCGTGCTGGGCATGGTCTACGGCGATCTCGCGCGCCGCTACCTGCAGCAGGAGGCGCAGGCATTGAAACAGCGGGTGGAGGCCGGCTGAAGCCGCCGATCGCGGCAGCCGTTCCGTTGCGTACTGCCCTGCCCTGGCCGCATCGTGTTCTCCAACGGCATGAGCCCGGGCCCTCGCGGTCGCGAGCGGCCCGGGCTCCATTCGCAGGGCCTCAGTGCGGGATCTTGTAGTTGCCGTGGTTGTCGATCGGGCACGCCGTCTCGTTGCCCACCAGCGCCGGATCGAAGCGGAACAACGGGATCTGATCGGTGAGGTAGGCGCCCGTGGCGTTGAACGCGTTCAGTCCGTACGGCGCGGCAGCCGCGCCGAACGTGTTGGCGTTGGGCGTGGTCAGCACCTGGAACAGGGTCGGCTCGGCGGGCGAGGGCGTGATGTAGAAGCCCGGGACCACCGTGTCGTTGAAGGCGGCGTATTTGTCCACGCCGATCAGGTCCCATGCGCCCTGCGAAGCGTTGCGCCAGAAGCCGGGCGAGCACCAGGCGCCCTGGGTCTCCAGCGGCTTGCAGCCGTGGCTCACCACCAGCTGGACGTTGCCCTTGGCGTTGCCCGTGTAGGCGGCGGTGACCGGAGTGGCGACCAGGGTCTGGTAGGGGTAGTAGGTGCTGGCGTACTTGAACGTGCCGCCGACCTTGACCATCTGCACGGTCTTGTCCGGCAGGCTGAGCGTGGCGGAGGTCGCGCCATTGGCGGTCAGCACCCAGACGAGGTAGGCGTCGCCGGTCTGGTACGGCTGTCCCGGGCCGTGCCAGTCGGCAAACTGGCCAGTGCCGCCGTCGTTGGCGTCGTCCTGCCCGGTGAGGCCACAGCGTTCGTCGTTGAGGTTGTAGGTCGTGCCGTCGTAGATGAAGCCCTGCCCCGTGTAGGTCACCACGGCGCCGGCAAGCGCCGGCGCCGCCGCGAACAAGGTGACCAGAAGGGTCGGCAGGACGATGCCGAGCGCGCGCTTGATATTCATAGGCCTGTGCTCCGAGGGATCCCCGCCGCATCTGGGGAGCGCAGCATGCGCGCGCACGGTGAGCGTTATGAATACTCCGGTTGGCGTATGCGCCGGCTGCCGCCGTACCCGGCCTCCGGAACGGCACGGGCCGCGGGCCTCCTCCGGTGCGGGGGGGCGGCGGATGGGACAGAAGACCTATCGACAGTGCGGCCATGGACCGCCACCCTGTTCGTCCGATCCTTCGGAAGCCTGGAAAAATGACGGCCGGACCGGTACTCGTCCTCGCGATCGCCACCTCGACCATCGTCGTCGGCCCGCTGATCCTCGGGTTCGCCGCCCTCGCATCCGATCGCTCCACGGAGGTCAAGCCCGCGCCGCCTGGCCCGGGCTGGCGCCTGATTGCGGCCTCCACCCTGCTCTACGTCCTCGCCTTCAACCTGACGTTCTTCATCCAGGAACTGTTCCTTGTGCTGCCCAAGGCGCTCACGCCCGGCCTGCGCCCGACCCTGTACCACAACAACCACAGCTGGGAGGGCACGAATCCGCTCGCGGCCCTGTTCCAGGGCACCGGGGCGTCGGCAACCCTGCTGGTCGGCCTGTTCTGCCTGTGGCTGCTGCACCGGCCGCGGTGGCGATCCAACGGCGCGCGGCTGTTCCTGCTGTGGATGGCTTATTGCGGCTGCTTCATGGCGTTGCCGCAGGTGGTCATCGGGGCACTGAGCCCAGCCAGCGACCTCGGCATGGCGATGGGTTACCTGCAGCTCGGCACCTCCGGGCGCCTGGGCGCGGCGCTCCTCGTGCTGGGCCTGATGCCGCTCCTTGCGTTGCAGCTCTGCCGGCCCGCGCTCGAGACCGCGAACTCGGCCGAGGCCGTGGCACACCCGCGCGCGCGTACGCGCTTCGTGCTCGAGGCGGTGGCCCTGCCCGCGCTGCTGGGCAGCGTGCTCGTCATCCCGTTCCGCATGCCGCGCGAGATGCTGGAGGTGGCCCTGGTACCGTTGCTCGTGATCCTGCCTGGCATTCCCTGGATCCAGGCCGGAGCCTGGCGCGTGCGCAAGGTCACCGCCCGAGGCGCCGCGACTGCCTGGCCGCTGGCCTACCCGCTCGTCGCCGTCGTGGCGTTGCTGCTGTTCTTCCAGCTCGTGCTGAGGCCGGGCATCCGCTTCTACTGACCGGCAACCGGCACGCAGCGCGGCGGCCGTCCCGGGCCGGATCGTACATCGGCGGCCCATGGCGGGCGGCGCCGTGTCGATCCGCCCCTTCCTCGCGCGTCGAAGCAAGGAAGGGCATCCTCCCGCCCTGGACAGGAGAAACGCGATGGTCAGCAAGAACACGGTCTGTCTCTGGTACGACGGCACCGCCCTGGATGCCGCCACGTTCTACGCCGAAACCTTCCCGGACAGCGCCGTGGGTGCCGTCCATCGTGCGCCTGGCGACTATCCCGACGGCAAGCAGGGCGACGTGCTGATGGTCGAGTTCACGATCATGGGCATCCCCTGCCTGGGGTTGAACGGCGGGCCGGCCTTCCCGCACACCGAGGCCTTCTCGTTCCAGGTGGCGACCGACGACCAGGCCGAAACCGACCGCCTGTGGAACGCCATCGTCGACAACGGTGGCCAGGCCAGCGCCTGCGGCTGGTGCAAGGACAAGTGGGGCCTGTCCTGGCAGATCACGCCGCGCGCCCTGATCGACGCCGTCACCGATCCGGACGGTGCCGCCGCCAAGCGCGCGTTCGACGCGATGATGGGCATGACCCGAATCGACATCGCCGCGATCGAGGCCGCACGGCGCGGGTGACGGCCCAGCGCGGCCGGCCCCGGGGCCGGCGGGTCGCTCCTTTCCGCCGGATGCCGGTCGTGCGATCACGCTGGGCCTTTGGAGGTCGCGGCCTGTTGCCTGACGGGCAGCATGCGGGCACAGTGCCGCCCCTCCCCGCCACGCTCCCCCCAAAACTCATGACGACCCTCCGCGTTCATCATCGCGCCATACCCGTCGTGCTGGCCGCAATGGTCATCGACGTGATCGGCTTCGGCATCGTGATGCCGGTACTGCCCGAGCTCGTCACGCAACTGGGCCGCATGCAGCTGGACGAGGCTACCCGCGTGGCGGGCTGGATGCTGGCGGTGTTCGCGGTCGCGCAATTCTTCGCCGGCCCGGCCTTGGGCCACTTGGGCGACCGCTTCGGCCGGCGCCCGGTGCTGATCGCCGCGATGCTGGGCTTCAGTTTCGACTACCTTCTGATGGCCGCCGCACCGACGCTGACCTGGCTGTTCGTGGGCCGCGCGATCGCCGGAGTCACCGGCGCCACGTTCGGTCCCGCCGGTGCCGTGATCGCCGACGTCACGCCACCCCAGAAGCGCGCGGCGGTGTATGGGCTCCTCGGTGCCGCCTTCGGTGTCGGCTTCGTCATTGGGCCGGCGCTGGGCGGGCTGGTCGCCTCGTTCGGCACGAGGGCACCGTTCGTTGTGGCCGCCGCGCTCGCCGCGCTGAACGCCATCGCGATGACCTGGCTGCTGCCCGAAACGTTGGATCCCTCGCATCGCCGGCCCTTCCGCCTGCGCGACGCACACGTGATCGGCGCGTTCCGCCCGCTGTTCCATGCCGGCAACGCCACGCCGCTGCTGCTGGCCTGGTTCCTGTGGCAGCTCGGCGGCGTGGTGTATCCGTCCACCTGGGCGTTCTGGGCCTCGATCCGTTTCGGTTGGGACGCCACGGCGATCGGCTGGAGCCTGGCCTGGGTCGGCTTCCTCACCGTGATCGTGCAGTTGGCGGTGACCCGCCGCGTGGTGGATCGCCTCGGCGAGCGCCGCACCGCCATCGCCGGCCTGGCCTGCGCGGGTGCCTGCCTGCTGGCCTACGCCTTCACCACCCGGGGCTGGCAGGTATACGTGTTCTTTCTGGTCGGCGCGCTGGGCGCCCTCGTCTACCCGTGCATGAACGGGTTGCTGTCGCGCATGGTCGACGCCAGCCGGCAAGGCGCACTGCAAGGCGGCATCGGCAGTATGAACTCGGTGGCGGCCGTGCTCGGCCCGCTCCTCGCATCGCAATCGCTGGCGTGGGGCGCCGCCCGCGGCTTCGACGGCGCTGCCTTCGCCGTGGCGGCATCGCTGATGTTCACCGCCACCGGCATGATTGCGATCTTCGTGCCTCATCGGCGCGTGCCGGCGGAGTCCGCGGAAGCGTCATCCTGAGGCTGGCCTGACGTGCGGGGCAGTCAACGCGCTCGTACGTGGTCGTCTTCGACGAGGCGGCTCGCGGCACGGGGCCGCAGACGGGCACGGAACGCCACTACGTCCGATACGGAAGCTCGCCTTTGAGGCGGAGGCGGCCACCGGCTCCCGCAGGAGGTGATCGCGGTCCGATGGATGTACCTAGAACCCGAGCCGCGCCAGCGCCGTGGACAGCCGTTCCCTCAGCGAGGCCGATTGCATCGGAAACGCGCGGAAGAAGTCGTCCCGCGTCAGCGCCGGGTTGCGGGCGCGGACCTGGGCGGCCCACGCCCGGGCTCGGGTGGCGTCGCCGGCCAGGGCGTGGGCGGCGGCCGCGATCATTGCAATGAGTACGTGCGCCCCGGGCGCGCGCGCCGCCCGCCCGGCCCAGGTGGCGGCCTGGGCATCGTCGCCGTCCACCATGTGGCTGAAGGCACGGGTTCCGAGCATGCCGTAGTAGAGCGGATCGAGCGGACTCAGCCGCATCGCCAGGTCGGCGTGGCCACGCCCCTCCGCAGCGCGTCCGGCGAGGGTTTCGGTCCAGGCGCGGGCGTAGATGCCCTGTGCGTAGTGCGGGCTGATGGAGGTCGTGCGCTCCAGCCAGGCCAGGCTGCTGTCCAGATCGCCGTCGAGCCAGAAGCTGCGCCCCATCGCGAAGTTGGCGAACGGGTCGATCGGATCCAGTTCCAGGGCGCGCGTCGCGAAGCGCCGGCACAGCGCGATCGCGCCGGCGCGATCGTCGGTGTAGTGCATGAACGCCGTCTGGAAATGGACGAACGACAGCCCCGCGTGCGCACGCGCAAAGCCCGGATCCTCGGTCAACGACTGCCGGAACAACGCCGCCGCCGACTCATTGTCGGTGCGATTGAATCGGTACATGTGCTGCAGGCCGAGGTGGTAGGCCGACCAGGCATCGAGGTTGCCGGTCGTCGCCAGGCGTGCCCGTACCGCCTCGTGCATCGGTATGTGGATCTCCAGCGCGGACAAGATCCGCGCGCGGATGTCCTCGCGCACCTGGTGCACGTCGTCGACGGCCCCGGCGAAACGTTCGGCCCAGACGATGCCGCCGTCGCGCGTGTCGATCAGTTGCACCGTCACGACGAGCCGTGCGCCGGCCACCTCGACGGTACCCGCCAGGTAATAGCGCACGCCAAGCAGGCCGCCGATGCCCGCCGCGTCGGCGTCGGCCCCGCGCAGCCGGAACGACGATCCCCGGGCGGTCACGAACAGCCACCGCAACCGCGCCAATTCCGCGATCAGTTCGTGCGGCAGGGCGTCGGCGATCGCCGCATAGGGTCCCGCCTCGCCAAGCAGGCGGAACGGCAGTACCGCCACGGACGGCCGTGATGCGTGCTCGGCCGGAGGCGTGGCGTCCTGCGTCGCCGCGCTCCCCACCACCTTGGCCTCCGCCACGAAGCGGAACCCCTGGCGATGTACGGTCCTGATGAAGCGCTGGCGGGTACCGTCGTCCCCCAGGGCCTGGCGGGCAGACTTCACACGGCTGGCGATGGCCGCGTCGGACACGATGCGCCCGTCCCAGACCTTCTCGATGATCTCGTCCCTGGTCACCAGCCGCTCGCGGTTGCCGACCAGCAGCGCCAGCAGTGCGAACACCTGCGGTTCCACCGGCCGCACCTGGCCTTCGGCGCGAAGTTCGAACTTCGCCAGATCCAACTCGAAGGCATCGAATCGGTAGATCATGCGCGCAGCATAAGGCAGGGCGGCCGTGTTCCACGAACCTCCCGGTTTTCTCCAGGCGTTCTTCAAGCATGCCCGGCCCGCGCGTGATGAAGTGCGTTCCACGGCCGGCACGGTGCCGGCCCCACACCGGAGAACCGCCATGCCCCTGGTCACCATCGACGTCATCAGGAACGTGTTCACCCCGCAGCAGAAGCAGGACCTCATCGCCAAGGTCACCCGCGCCATGCTCGAAGTCGAAGGCGAGAGCCTGCGCAACGTCACCTGGGTGCGCATCAAGGAGTTCGAGGGTGGCGATTGGGCGATCGGCGGCAAGGCGCTGAACGCAGCCGACGTGCAGGCGCTCACCACGCGCGAGGTAGCCTGACCGGTCAGCACGGCCCAGGCCCATAACGGAGGAGCGAACCATGCGCATCGCCAAGCACGACATACCCGTCAGGATGAACGCGCCCGGCGCGGTGGCACGCCAGCAGATGGACTTCGGCGACGCCGGCGGCTACGGCACGATCAGCGGCGAATACTTCTCCCTTGCTGCCGGCACGGACATCGCCCCGCTCCTGCAGGGGCTGGACAACGACCTGTGCCCGGCCCCGCACTGGGGCTACGTGCTGGAGGGCGAACTCACGGTGACCTATGCCGACGGCAGCACGGAGCAGGCTGCCGGCGGCGACCTCTTCCACTGGCCGCCGGGCCACACCGTGAAAGTCGGCAGGGATGCCGATGCCGAGGTGGTCCTGTTCAGTCCGCAGCACGAGCACAACGTGGCGATCGACCACATGCTGCGCAAGGTGGGCTGACGGCTCGCGCCTGGCGTGCCTGCATCGTCAAAGTCATCGTCGTGGCCTGACGGCGGACCGGGACCTGACGCCTGCATCGCGCCAGGCCCCTCGCGGCTACTCCGCTCCCGCCGGGGTGCTGAACGCCTCGAACTGGGGCAGCCCGGGCTGCGCCGATACCCACGCCAGCCGCTCGGCCGTCCAGATCTCCTTCGTCGGAGGCAGCGCGTCCGGGTCGTCGAGCGAGGCCGTGGTCACGTCGAAGAAGCCGGGCCGGTTGGCCCGCGTGTAGCTGAGCGAGGTGCCGCAGCGTGGGCAGAACCCGCGCTCGACACCGGGCGACGACTCATGGATGGCCAGTCGCCCGGCGACGATCGACACATCCGCCTCGCGGAAGATCACCCAGGCCACCGTGGGCGCTCCGGCCGACAACCGGCAGGACCGGCAATGGCACAGCGACGTGGCATACGGTGCGGCGGTTGCCCGATAGCGCACCTCGCCGCAGCGGCAACCACCTTCGATGAATACGGCCATGTGTTGTTTTTCCGGTGACTGGGGGCGAAAGTTCGAAGAAAGGCCACCGGGGCTGCCGGAGCAGCCTCCGCGGGGGCTTCATCGGTCCGTCGAGCCCCTTACAAGTGCGGGTGTGGGAATTGCCGGTAGTGCTGCCGCAGCACGTCCCCTCCGAAATCGTGGCTGCCGTGCCAGACGGTGTGGATATGGTCGGGGTCCGCGTCGGTGTTGTCGAACTCGATCGACAGGGTCGGCCCGTGGATCACGTAGTACAGCGGCTGGCCGTCGTCTGCACTCCCGGCAAAGGCAAAATGGATCTTGTCGAAGCCTGCCCGGTCCATGTCGTCGAGTTCGCGTCCGGCTACGTCGGCCCGCAGGTTTTCGGCATATTGCTCGATCAGCTGGCGCAACATTCGGCGCTGCGTGGACGAAAGCCCGGAGGCCGGAATGCCCAGGAACCGCTTTAGCCGCCCTTCGCCGCGGGGGCCGGCGATAATGTCCTGGGGCGTTTTCACAGACAGATAGGCGAGCTTGCATTGACCGGGGGTGAGCGAGCGGATCAGTGTGCGCCCGAGTGATCGCTCGGCCGCAAGCAACCGGAAACCCGCGTTCGGGCCCGAGGCAATCATGGCGGGCTCGACGCCCATGAACTCGGGCGTCCCGAATACCAGTCCGTCCGCTATCGTGAAGTTGATGGACAGGTGATGACCTTCAAGGCGCCAGCCCCAGGCGCTGTTCGACCGTGGATCCCGGAACAGGCTGAACCAGTAGTTTCCACTCCCGAACTGGCGTGCCTCATCGAGCGTCAGTCCCGAGGCCTCCGGCGCATGCTGCTCGACAGCGCGGACCATCAGCTCACGCAGCAGGTCATCCATATTGATGATCCCGTCTGCCTTGAGATAGCCCCGATCGCTGAGGGACACCTGCAGCAGGTGGTGCAGCGCGACTTTCTGCACCGGCGTGAGATCGCCGATGCGTGCACCCCGCCTCGGTGGCTGCCCTTCCCTCTTGAGCGCCCAGTCAGGCAGGTAACGCCAGCCCTCACGATCAGGATCTGCGAGCGCGACCAGTGCCTGCTGTCGCTGGGCGGGAGACAGGCTTGCCATCAGTTGGTCGGCTGCTGTCTCCATCTCCGCCGCCGCGGCCGAGGGCGTGGCTGCGAACGAAGGGTTCGCAGTTGCCATCGATAACACCGATACCAGCAATACCGAATTCATGCGCGTCATCGGGGAACCCCCGTCGGATTGGAAGCGCTGAAACCATGTAGCCGTCCAGCAGTCTGCTCTTTTGCTGGGGCGCGCCGGAACGACTTCTTACACCCGTGGCAGCCCAAGTGCACGCACCGCCGGTCCCCTGCAACGGCCAACGGATGGCCGATCACATGCCAAGGAACCGGACAGATCCACGCGCCGGGCGGGCTCGTGAACCTGCCCTGTTCGGTGAAGCCAACCGATCGCTACCCTTTTTGGCAGGACCCCTCGCCGCCCCTGCCTACCTGCAGCCCGATATTAGATCGCAGCGGGCGAGCTATCAGGCCATACGCTGGCCCGACGGGTTGGGTTGTGGCCTGGTGGAATCCAGCCTCACATGCGTAGGACGCGGTCTCGCCCGAAGCCATCCGCTTCGCTCCGCCTGATCACCAGATCCGCACGCGATCCTCCGGCGCGCGCCACATCGGCTGGCCGGGCTTCACTCCGAACGCCTGGTAGAACGCGGGGATGTTCGACATGGGCCCGAGCACGCGCCACTTGGCCGGGGCATGCACGTCCGACAGCAGGCGCTGGCGCAACCGTTGCTCGCGCTGCTGACTCATCCAGCCCAGCGCGTAGCCGAGGAAGTAGCGCTGCGTCGGGGTCAGTCCGCCGATCTTCTTCCCCTGCTTGTACTGCTCGGTCTTCTGGAACGCCTCCAGGCCGAGCAGCACGCCGCCGTAATCGGCGATGTTCTCGCCCAGGCTCGCCCTGCCGTTGATGTGCAGGCCCGGCAACGGCTCGTAGGCATCGAACTGCTCGACCATCTTCTGCGCGGCGGCGTTGAAGCGCGCGGCATCCTGCGCCGTCCACCAGCCGGACAGATTGCCCTGTGGGTCGTACTGGCGGCCTTCGTCGTCGAAACCGTGGGTGATCTCGTGGCCGATCGTGCTGGCCGCGACGTAGCCGTAGGCGACCGCATCGTCCACCTGATCGTCGGGCACGCCGGGCACCATGAAGATGGCGGCCGGCAGCACGATCTCGTTGTTCGAAGGGTTGTAGTAGGCGTTGTACGTCTGCGGGGTCATGTCCCACTCGGTGCGGTCGACCGGCTTGCCGAACTTGGACAGGTTGTCCCGGAACTGCCAGCGACGCGCCGCCATCACGTTGGCGGCGTACGACTCGCGCCCAACCACCAGCGCCGAATAATCCTTCCACGTGTCCGGATAGCCGACCTTGGGCGTAACCGCGGCGAGCTTGGCCAGCGCCCTGGCCTTGGTCTGGGGGCTCATCCAGTCGAGCCGCTCGATGCGGTCGTGGAAGGTGCTGCGGACCGCCTCGACCATCGCCGCGTAGCGCCGCTTGGACGCCTCAGGGAAGTACTGCTTCACGAAGATGCGCCCGAGCACCATGCCCATGGCGTCGTTCTCCTCGTCCAGCACCCGCTTCCAGCGCGGGCGCTGCTCCTGCTGGCCGGACATGGCGCGGCCGTGGAAATCGAAGTGTTCCTGGTCCAGCGTGGTGGACAGGAACGGCGCGTAGCCATCGACCAGCTGGTAGCGCAGGTAGTCCTTCAGCACCGGCAGCGGCGTCTCGCGCAACAGCCGGTCTTCGGCGGCAAAGAACTCCGGCTGCCCGACGATCACGTAGGCGGGGTGGATGCCCCAGGCCGTCAGCCGCGCATTCCAGTCGATGGAAGGCGTGAACTTCGCGGTGAAGTCCACCGGCGCCATCTTGTTGTAGTTCTTCTCCGGATCGCGCAGCGCCTCGAGCTTGCGCGAGGCCTTCGCCAGCGCCGTCTCGAAGGCCATCACCTTCGCGGCCGCCGCCTTCGCCGCGGCCGGTTCCCGGCCCAGCAGCACGAAGGTGCGCGCCATGTGCTCGACGTAGGCGGCGCGGATCTTCGCCACGCCGGCTTCGCCGTTGAAATAGAAGTCGCGGTTGGGCAAGCCCAGGCCGCCCTGGCGGATCTGCACCGCCATGGTGGCACTGTCCTTGTCGTCCTGGGCGATGCCGATGCGGAACAGCGCGCCGACGCCGATCGGCTTGAAGGCGAACACGGCGTCGAGTACGCCCGCCGGCGAGGAAATCGCATCGATGCGCGCCAGCTCGGCATGCAGCGGCCGGGTTCCCAGGCGATCGGCCTTCGCCACATCCATCGCGGTCGCCCAGAAGTCGCCGATCTTCTGTTGATCGCTGCCGGGTGCGGCTTTCTGCCTGGCCGCCCTCTCGCTGATGCCGCGCAGGCGCGCGTACAACTCCTCGTCCACCTCGTTGCCGATGCCCCACGCCGCCTCGGAGGCCGGAATCGGATGCGCCTTGAGCCAGGCGCCGTTGGCGTACTGGAAGAAATCCACGCCCGGATCGACCGAGGTGTCGATGTGGGCGGCGAGGAAATCGGGCTTGGGCGTGGCCTCGGCGGCCAGGACGCCGGCGGAGGTAACCGCCAGCGCGGTGCACAGCAGGGTCGCTCGGAGGGAGGTGGCCAGGGCGGTCATAGCGTGTTCCAGGAAAGGGCTCGCGCGACTTTGCCCGCACGAGGGTCGTTCTGGAACCGCCGAAGGTCATGCCGCGCGCGCCGCCGGGTCGGCCGCACACGGCTCCCACCGGGCGTACGCCGGGCAGGCGGGTCCGGCATGCCCGGGGCCGGTCGGGTCGCGCTGCCGCCACCTCCTGCCACACGAATCACCCCGCGCGACTTCGACCTCCTGTTGACGGCTGCACGCGAACAATCCCGGCGCCCCTCCAACGTGCCGCACGCGCTCATCGCAAGCGCCCAGCCATGCATCCGCCCCCCAGCCATCCCGCCCGGCGCGATCGCCGCAGGCGGGTCCTCGGTCTCCTCCTGTTGCTGGTCGCCTCGCTGGGCTGCCGCCCGCTTCCCGCGGCGGACTGGCAGGTGACGCTGGCCGCCCAGCAGGGCTGGGCCGGCGGCTGGATCCGGGTGCGCGAGAACGCGGTGCCTGCCACGCGCCTGCGCCTGAACGACGACCTCGGGGTCGACCACATGCAGTCGCTGCGGCTGCTCGCCTGGA
This sequence comes from Fulvimonas yonginensis, assembly GCF_037137055.1. Classification (NCBI taxonomy): domain Bacteria; kingdom Pseudomonadati; phylum Pseudomonadota; class Gammaproteobacteria; order Lysobacterales; family Rhodanobacteraceae; genus Fulvimonas; species Fulvimonas yonginensis. The sequence goes on along the minus strand of NZ_JBBBNY010000010.1, from coordinate 15,125 downwards.
CACCGCTCGGCGCCGCGGGCGAGTTGCACCTGGGCCTGGTCACCCATCGCCTGGACGGCAGCGCCCGGGTCGACACCCCGGTCTACTTCAACGGCACCGTGGTGGCACCGGGCCGGCTGGACACCGTCACCCACTTCCAGGACTTCATCGAGCTGGATGCAGGCTACTGGCACCACCTGACGGACGTCGGTCGCGGCAGCCTGTGGGGCAGCCTCGGCGCCCGCTACGTGATGCTCGATTTCAGGATGCGGGGCACCATCGCGGCGGACAGCCCCGGCCACGAACTGAAGGAGGACTTCTACGTACAGGAATTGCCGGTGCCCATGCTGGGCCTGCACCTGCGCTACCCGCTGCGCGACGCCCTGCAGCTGGCCGCCGACGCGAGCTGGGGCCGCCTGCCCTGGGTCGACAGCCTGCGCACCGAAGGCGGCCAGGTGCGCCTGGCACAGACCGACAGCGAGGAACAGGTCGCTCTCGCCTACCGGTTGAACGCGCACTGGCAGCTCGCCGCGTACGCCTTCCACACCGAGTTCGCGCAGGACGAGCGCAGCCGCGAGGACGGCAACGCCGTCTACCTGCACGACAGCGGCGTGGGTGTCTCGGCACAGTACGGCTTCTAGCACCGCCGACGCGGCCTGCCGGTGGCCGCCGACGACCATTCCGCTACGGCCCGCCGGCTTCCTTCAAGTACTCGAAGAGCGTGACGTGGACACCGTTCGGGTCGGCGGTACGGAAGTTGCGATGGCCGTACTCCGTCGGCCCGAGCGCCTTCAGGATGGGACAGCCCGCGGCTTTCACGCGCCCGTACCAGCGATCGATCTGGGCCACCTCGATGTAGAACCCGCCATGGATCGAGGGCGTCGTGTCGCCCGCCTCGATCTCGATGAGGCCCACGCCATTGGGCGAACGGAACACGGTACCGCGGGCATCCGGCCCCCGGTCCCAGGAGCGGAAGATCGCCAGGCCGAGCGCATCGCGGTAGAAAGCCACGGTCTCCGCGTAGCGCGACGTGAAAAAGTAGAACCGGAACTCGGGACCGTTCACGGATTTCGCCTCTTTGACCGATAGCCGAACAGGGTACGGATCGGGCGCCGTCGGGACACCCTTCCGAAGGTCGATTGTGACTTGATCGGGCCCTCCCCGCTCCCGTTGCCCGGCCCGGCCCGCAACCGCCCGCCTGCGCTCGCGATCCATGATTTGCGTCGACCTGCGGCCCGGAGGCGCCGGTGTCGCCCCACACCGGACGCCCGGGTCGCGCTAAACTGCCGGTTTTGCTCGAAAAGCATGGCGCAGGCTGCACCCCGCCCGACGGTTCGCGGGCCCACGTTCATCCGTCTGCTGGCGCGTCTGGCAGAGATGGACGTGGACGCGCCCGGCCCGTCGCTGCCCGAGCGGCTGGGCCAGTGGCTGGACTGGAAGCACGCGCTGTCGCTCGCGGCCGCGCTCGACGGCAAGCCGGCCGCGCCCGAACCCGCCGCGCCGGCGCAGGACCTGCACGCCGAATGCGCGCGGGCGCGCGAGGTGCTGGCGGCGGCGATCAAGGAGGATCCATTGCTGGCACCCGGCGCCCCGATGGACATCCCGCCCGACGATGCCGCCTTCCGCCAGCTCTGCCTCGCCCGCCAGCGCGCCATGCAGGCCACCGTCGGGCGCCTGCGCGGCACGCTGCGCGACGCGCTCGCCCGCACCTCGCCCGCCATGGCCCGCCTGGCCGAGGTGGATGCGGTGATGGAAGCGGCGCTCACCCCGCGCGAGCACGCCCTGCTCGCCAAGGTGCCCGACCTGCTGGGACAGCGCATGGCGCGCCTGCGCGCGGCCGGGCACGCCTGCTCCTGGCTCGATGGTTTCCGCCGCGACATGCGCAGCGTGTTGCTGGCGGAGCTGGATCTCCGGTTTCAACCGGTCGACGCGCTGCTGGCGGCGCTTCGCACCCCCTGACGCGGTTTCCCATGTTCAGACCTCTGCTTCTTCTCTCCGTATTCGCTGTGGGCCTCGCCGCGATCGGCTGGATCGTCCTCGGTTACGTCGGCAGCAACCCGCTCGGCGTGGCCGTCGCCCTGCTGATCGGTGCCTGCTACCTCGCCGGCGCGTTCGAGCTGTTCCGCTACCGGCAGGCCACCGCCACGCTGCGCTACGCGCTGGACGGGCTGAGCGAGCCGCCGGCCGAACTCGCGCGCTGGCTGGAACGCCTGGCGCCGGGGCTGCGTCACGCCGTGCGCCTGCGCATCGAGGGCGAGCGCGCCGCGCTGCCGGCCCCGGCGATGGCGCCGTACCTGGTCGGCCTGCTGGTGCTGCTGGGCATGCTCGGCACCCTGCTCGGCATGATGGCGACGCTGCGCGGCACCGGCACGGCGCTCGGCAGCGCAAGCGACCTGCAGGCGATCCGCGGCGCGCTGGCGGCGCCGGTCAACGGGCTGGCCTTCGCCTTCGGCACCTCCATCGCCGGCGTCGCCAGCTCGGCGATGCTCGGCCTGCTCTCCGCGCTGGTCCGCCGCGACCGGCTGCAGGCGGTGCAGGCGCTGGATGCGGCCATCGCCACCACCTTGCGCGTCCACTCCCGTGCGCACCAGCGCGAGGAGGCCTTCCGCCTGCTGCAGCAGCAGGCCGCGGCGATGCCCGCCCTGGTCGACCGCCTGCAGGCGATGGCCGCGACGCTGGAGCAGCAGGGTGCCGCCGCCCACGCACGCCAGCACGCCGACCGCGAGGCCTTCCACCGCCACACCGAGGAGGCGTACACGCGCCTGGCGCGGTCGGTCGAGCAGTCGCTGCAGGCGAGCGTGGCCGACAGCGCGCGCACGGCCGCCGGCGTGCTGCAGCCGGTGGTGGAATCCACCCTGGCCAGCCTCGCCCGCGAGAGCGCCGCCGTCCAGGCGAGCGTGGCCGAGGCCGTGCAACGCCAGCTCGACGGCCTCGCCTCCGGCTTCGAGGCAACCGCGCGCACCGTCACCGGCATCTGGCAGGACGCGCTCGCCCAGCACCGGCGGGCCAACGACTCCCACGCACAGGCCCTGGGCGAGGCACTCGCCCGTTTCGCGCAGACCTTCGAGCAGCGCTCGTCCGCCCTGCTGGACGGCGTCGCCACGCGCCTGGACGCGAGCGCCGAGCGCGCCGCCGAGGCATGGCAGGATGCGCTGTCGAAGCAGGACGCGACGAATGCGGAACTCGCCGAGCGCAACCGGCAGGCGCTGGTCGCCGCCAGCGAGGCCTTCGAGTCGCACGCGGCGGCGCTGGTGCAGGCGGTCGACCGCTCGCACGCGGCGCTGCAGTCCGCGCTGCAGGCCCGTGACGAGGCGCGCCTGGCCGCCTGGGCGCGGAAACTGGACGCCATCACCGCCGAGCTGGCCACGCAGTGGAAGGCGGCCGGCGACGCCAGCGCGAGCCGCCAGCAGGCCATCTGCGACACGCTGGAGCAGACCGCCGCCGCCATCGCCGCGCAGACCGAAGCGCACGCCAGCCGGACCCTCGCCGAGATCGCCCGCCTGGTCGAGGCCGCGTCCGAAGCCCCGCGCGTGGCCGCCGAAGTGGTCGGCGAGCTGCGCCAGAAGCTGTCCGACAGCATGGCGCGCGACACCGCCATGCTGGAGGAACGCAGCCGCCTGCTGGCCACGCTGGAAACCCTGCTCGACGCGGTCAACCACGCCTCGACCGAACAACGCAGCGCGATCGACGCGCTGGTCAGCACCTCCGCGGAACTGCTCGACCGCGTCGGCAGCCGCTTCGCCACACAGATCGAAGCGCAGACCGGCAAGCTCGACGACGCCGCCGCGCAGGTCACCGCCAGCGCCGTCGAAGTGGCCAGCCTGGGCGAGGCCTTCGGCGCCGGCGTGGCGCAGTTCGGCCAGGCCAACGACGCGCTGATGGAACGCCTGCAGCAGATCGCCGGCGCGCTCGACGCCTCGCGCGCGCGCAGCGACGAGCAGCTCGCCTACTACGTGGCGCAGGCAAAGGAAGTGGTCGAGCTCAGCGTGCTCTCGCAGCAGCAGATCATCGCCGACCTGCAGCAGCTCGCCGGCCGCCGCGCGCCGGCGAAGGCGGCCAAGGCATGAACGACGAGGTCGAGTTCGAGGGCGAGCCGACCGCGCCGATCTGGGCCTTCGGCGACCTGATGTCGGTGCTGCTCGGCGCGTTCGTGCTGATCCTGGTCGGCGTTATCGGCGTGCAACTGCAGCTTTCGCACCAGCTGGAAGTGGCCGAGAAGCAGCGCCAGGCCGAGCAGCAGCGCCGCGCCACGCTGGAACAGGCGCTGGCCACGCCGCTGGCGCAGGGCCGCGTGACGCTGGTGAACGGCCGCATCGGCATCCGTGGCAACCTGCTGTTCGCGCTCAACTCCGACCGGTTGCAGCCCGAAGGCCGCCAGCTCATCCAGAGCCTTGCCGCGCCGCTGGCGCAGTACCTGCAGTCGCGCGACGAGCTGCTGATGGTCAGCGGCTTCACCGACGACCAGCCGGTGCACGGCGACAACCGCCGGTTCGCCGACAACTGGGAGCTCTCCGCCCAGCGCGCGCTCACCGTCACCCGCGCGCTGATCGCCGCCGGCGTGCCCGCCGACGCGGTGTTCGCCGCCGCCTTCGGTGCGCAGCAGCCGGTCAGCGCCAACACCGACGAGGCAGGCCGAGCGAAGAACCGCCGCGTGGAGATCGCTCCGATTCCCCGCGCCTCGGCCGCCACCGCCACGCCGAACGACGCCACCCCCGGCCATGCACCCTGACGCCACCTCGGCCATCCGCGCGCGGCTCATCGCGGCGATGGAACAGCGCGCCGGCCATCTCCACGGCCCGGCACGCCGCACGCTGGAGGCGCGGCTGGCCGAGCTGCGGGCACACCATGCCGACGCGCCGGATGCAGCGCCGGACGCCACCCCATCGCCTGGCCCAAGCCCGCTGCGCGAACTCCGCGACCACCTCGCCCGCGGGACCTCCCCCGAGCGCGCGGCCTACCCGGACGTCCCCGCACTCGCCGACTTCCGCGAGCTGTGGTCCACCCTCCGGGCCGACAGCCGGCTCCAGCAGTCGGTCGCCCACACCCCCACCGATGCCGGCCCGCTCAACTCCACCGCACTGGCCAGCCGCGCCATCGCGCTGATGCGCGAGCTGTCGCCCGGATACCTGCGCTCGTTCCTTGCCTACGCCGATGACCTGGCGTGGCTGGCGCAGCTGGGTGGCACCAGCCCGGTCACCGCACCCGGAGCGGGCGCAACAAGAAAGCGCGCTCGCCGCAGGGTGTGAGTAGGCGCCCGTCGAAGAGTGGCGACGCCAGGCCCGGGGCCATCCTCGAACGGGACGGCAGACTCTGCGGGCAAGGTCTCGGGGGAGTGGCGACGGCCGGCACGGAGCGATCGCAATGCGCGGATCGGGGCCTTCCCACTTCCAATATCTTAGCTTGGCCGGGGCTTGCGGCAATCCCCCGCGCGTGCTGCCCAATCCCGCCCCCACGACGCTGGAGAGGCGAATGAGCATGAGTCTTTCGAAGCACGCGTCCCCATCGGGGACCGATCACGCGGTGCTGATCGTCGGCGCCGGCCCGACCGGCATGATGCTGGCGGGCGAGCTTGCCCTGGCAGGGATCGACGTGGCCATCGTCGAGCGGCGGACCAGCCAGGAACTCGCCGGCTCGCGCGCCGGCGGCCTGCACGCGAGGACGCTGGAGGTGCTCGATCAACGCGGCATCGCCGAGCGGTTCCTGGCCGAGGGGCAGGTGGCGCAGGTCGCCGGGTTCGGCTCGGCGCGCCTGGACATCAGCGATTTCCCCACGCGGCATCCCTATGGCCTGGGGCTGTGGCAGAAGCACATCGAGCGCATCCTGGCCGGCTGGATCGAGGAACTTGGCGTGCCCGTCCATCGCGGCCGGGAGGTGACGGGGTTCGCGCAGGACGAAGCCGGTGCGGAACTGCGGTTATCCGACGGCGGTGCGCTGCGGGCAGCCTATCTCGTCGGCTGCGACGGAGGACGCAGCGTCATCCGCAAGACCGCAGGCATCGATTTCCCGGGTTGGGAGGCCACCACCAGCAGCCTGATCGCCCAAGTGGAAATGACCGAGCAACCGCCGCTCGGCATCCACCGCACCGCCGCCGGCATCCATTCGTTCGGCCGGCTGGAGTACGAGATCCGCGGCGGCGAGGTGGTCTACAAGGACGCCGGGCCGATCGGGGTGATGGTTCCCGAGCTGCCCGGACGCACGGAACCGCCCATCTTGCGCGATCTCAGCGCCGCGCTCGTCGCCGTCTGCGGAACCGACTACGGCGTGCACAGCCCGACCTGGATCTCGCGGTTCACCGACGCGACGCGCCAGGCCGCGACCTACCGCGAGCGGCGCGTGCTGCTGGCCGGCGACGCCGCGCACGTGCATTCCCCGGTGGGCGGCCAGGGCCTCAACCTCGGCGTGCAGGATGCGGTGAACCTGGGCTGGAAGCTGGCGCAGGTGATCAAGCGGCAATCGCCCGATGCCCTGCTGGACACCTACCACGCCGAGCGCCACCCGGTCGCGGCCCGCGTGCTGCGCACCACGATGGCGCAGGTGGCGCTGCAGCGCACGGACGACCGCACCGAGGCGCTGCGTGGCATCGTGGTGGAACTCCTCGGCATGGAGGAGCCGCGCAAGCGCTTCGGCGCGATGATGTCCGGCCTGGACATCCGCTACGACCTCGGCCAGGGACACCCGCTGCTCGGCCGCCGCATGCCCGACCTGGACCTGCTCACGCCCTCGGGCCCGATGCGCGCGTACACGCTGCTGCACACGGCCCGGCCGGTGCTCCTCAACTTCGGCAAGCCCGGCAGCCTCCGTGCCGACGGCTGGAAGGGCCGGGTCGGATGCGTCGACGCCACCTGCGCGGGTCGATGGGAGCTCCCGGCCCTCGGGACGGTCAGCGCGCCCACGGCCGTGCTGGTGCGGCCGGACGGCCATGTGGCCTGGGTCGGCGAGGGCACCGACACGGGGCTGAACGAGGCGTTGACCACCTGGTGCGGGTCGCCGGATTGAGACAACGTGCGTCGCGCAAGCTCCGGGGCTTGCGCGCGAGGCTCTTGCTTCGCGCGCGAGGCCCGGCCCTTTCCACGGCGTGACACCGGACGACGGTCCGGATGAACGTGGCAGGCGCCCACTCCGCCCTCCACGCGACCGGCCGGACGGCGGCGAGGTCGTGCCGGCTTGCTCGATCGCGTGCCAGGGCCGGAGCATCGCGTGCGAGCTCCTCCTGCGGCGAAAGCGTCACGGCCTTCCCCTGTGGAGGCCGTGGCCCGCGTGGGCGTCACACCTGCTCGCGGCCGGCTTGCCGAAGGCCGGGCGGACCGGCACCACCACGTGCAGGCCCGTGCTGCCTATTTCATCGACGCGACGTGCTCCACCAGCTGATCGAGCGCAATGTCGGTGCCCTCCTTCCAGCCGGATTCCTTGTTCGCCGCCACGTCGCCCTCGTTCCGGTGCAGCGCGGTGAACACGTAGCGCGTTCCCGTCCCCTGCGCTTCCAGCGTCATGATGGCGGTGATCGGCACGTCATCGAAGACGGCCGGGCGATAGCCGGGGAACAGCATGGAGGTCCAGACCAGGCGCTCCATCGGCACGACCTCCAGGAAGCAGCCGAGGTTGGGCACCTCCTGGCCGTTGTTGACCGTGATGTCGATGCCGAAGGCGCCGCCCGGCCGCAGGTCCATCTCGCAGCGCGACACACGCCCCCAGGCCTTGGGCATGTACCACTGGCTGACGTGCTCCGGCCTGGTCAGGGCTTCCCACACCAGTTGCGGCGGCGCATCGAGGAACCGTTCGAAAACGATGTCCAGCTTGGGATCGAACGCGGGTTGCTTGCTCATGCTTGCGATTCCTTTTCCTTGAGTTGTTTGACGTAGGCGTCGAACCGGTCGAGTCGGGATTCCCACAGCCGGCGCCGCTCGGCCAGCCAATCCTCGGCCACCTTGAACCGTTCGGGCGCGATCTCGTAGGTGCGCACCCTGCCCTGCTTCCTGGACCGCACCAGACGACTCTTCTCGAGCACCGACAGATGCTGCACGAACGACGGCAGCTTCATGTCGAACGGCGCCGCCAGCTCGCTGACGGTGGCCGGCCCGCGGAACAACTGTTCCAGGACTTTCCGGCGGGTCGTGTTGGACAAGGCGTAGAAGACGTCGTCGACGACGGCGGTCGGGTTCATGTCGATGCCGGTCACTTGGTTGAGGGCTGGGTCCGACGGCCGCAGTCTGGCAGCCCACTTAACTTAGGTCAATACCTAAGTATCGTCACGCCCGCGGCGAAGGGCGGCCGCACATCGCGAAGGCCGGCGCCCGGGAACGCGCCACGACCGGCACCGGTCGACAGCTAGCCTTTCAGGTACCTGATCAGCAGGCATGCCGTCTCCTCGACGAGCGCGTCCATCCTTGCGTCCGTAAGGAGCTTCGAATGGTGGAGCACGGCGTTGTGGGTGACCGCCTCGATCGTGGTCACGCACACGAACGAGGCGAGCTCCAGGTCGTCGACGCGCAGCTCATCCCGCCGGCTTTCCAGGTAGGTGCGGAACAGGGCGAAGTTCTCGCGGCCGAAGGTCTCCAGCGTTTCGAGCCGGCCCACACGCGGAATCTGCTCGGTGAGCACATGGTGCAGCCGGGGATCGACACGGTGCGCCTTGACCGCGACGGCAACGAGCTTGCGCATGGCCTGCTCCACCGGCAGCGTCCAGGCCTTCGCCAGCTCGCTGCGGACGGTTTGCAGGATCTCCTGCCGGTGGCGCTCGATGACCGCAGCCACGAGCGCCTCCTTGCCGGGGAAATACTGGTAGAGCGAGCCGACGCTCACCCCGGCCACCTCCGCGATGCGGTTGGTGCTGGCCTTGTCGAAGCCTTCCTTGACCAGAATGCGAGCGGTTGCCTCGAGCAGCGCGCCGACGGTCGCGCGCGACCGCTCCTGCGAGGCGGTTTTCCTGGGTTTCGTGAGCAGCTTGCGCGCCACGTCCGGCTCCCGCGAATGCGAGTACCAAAAGCGAATGATCGCTCGTATTCTGCCACGGGTGCGGGGCGCCGGGGGGCATTCCGGCGAACGCGGCTAACACCCCACTGGAGGCGACGACATGCACACGCTGCACCGGCTGTTCCGATACAAGGCCTGGGCGAACGACCAGCTGCTGACCATCCTGGCCGGGCTCGGCAGCGACTCCCCCGTGACCGGGCCCGCCATCAGGGCGCTCAGCCACAGCTACGTGGTCGACCGCATCTTCGCCGCCCATCTGAGGCGGCGGGCGCACGCGTACATCTGCGCCAACCTCAGCGAAATGCCCACGCTGGAGGAGCTGTCCCAGGAGATCAGGGAAAGCGATCGGGAGTACATCGCTTATGTGGCGACGCTCGATCGCGAGGCACTGGAGGAATCCATCCGCTTCGCGTTCACGGATGGCGCCCCGGGCTGCATGACCCGTGAGGAGATGCTCGTGCACGTGATCAACCACGGCACGGGACATCGCGGCCAGATCAGCGCGGTGATGCTGCTCAACGGGCTCTCGCCTGCGGCCGATGGCTTCACGACCTACCTGCACGAGGCGGAAGCGTCGACGCGAGGCCGGTCCGCCGGCTGACACGTTGCCGGCAGGCGCCATGGCTTCCAGCACTGCGCCAGCGGATGCCCCCCGGCTACCTTGGCGTCCCTACTCGCGGTAGCGGGCATGACGATGCGTTGGACGATCCTGCTGGCAGCCTGGGCGATCCTGCCCGCCGTCGCGGCGGCACGGCCGCCGGCCGCGACCGTCATCGTGCTGGACACGCTGCACCAGATGCACGCGCAGGTGCCGGCCTACGACAACGCGGTTCTGCGCCGGACGATCGAGCGGCTGCACCCGGACGTGCTGTGCGTGGAACTGCAGCCGGACGATCTCGAGACCCGCCCGGCCGAGCCCAACAAGCAGGAGTATCCGGCCGTCATCTACCCGCTGATCGACCGGCACCACTACCGGGTCTACGCGATGGAAGCCCCGGAACCCCTCGCCGGCCGGATCCTTGCGCCCTATCGCGCCAACGCGGCGGCCTTCGATGCCCGGCAGCCGGCCCGCTCCGAGGCGTTCGGCAAATACACCGACGGCCTCTATGCGGCGCTCCAGGCGCACTGGACCTCCCCGGCCGACGTCAACGACGCCACCACCGACCTGGCGATGCGAGCCAAGCACGCGTTGCAGGAAGCGCTGATGGGCCCGGCCGAGCATGCCGGCTGGCGGGCCTGGAACACCCACTTCCTGCAGGTGATCCAGCGTGCCGCGCGCGAGAACCCCGGGCGGCGGATCGTGGTGACCGTGGGCGCGGAGCACGGTTACTGGCTGCGGGACCATCTGCGCCACGCCGCCGGCGTGAACCTGCTCGACACGCCGGCGGTGCTTCGCCAGCGTTGACTCCCACGGACCGAAGGCCGCTCCGGGAGCGTCGCACTCGGCCGGTTTGCCCGGCACTCCGCTCGCTCGCCTGATTGCCGGCAAGGCCGAGACTGCCTTCATCGCTGTTCGGCACGCATGTCACACGCCCCCGACCGGAGACTCCGCAGTCTTGGGACACGCAACGAGCGCGGGGCGGACTCGATGAAAACACGAACGAACGGCCACGGAGCTCATGCCTCCACCCTCGCCAGGGCCCTGGTGAGCGGCACCGTGGCGGGCCTTGCCGCGGCGGCTGCCCTTGCGCTGCTTGCCAAGTCCGAAGGCAAGGGTGCCTTGCAACCCATCAACGCGACGAGCCACTGGCTGCACGGCGAGAAGGCCGCCGAATGCGACGCGCTCGACGCCCCGCACACGCTGGTCGGTTTCGCCACCCACTGCGCATCGGCCGTGTTCTGGGCGCTGCCCTTCGAGTTCTGGCGGGCCAGGCGCCGCCCGCGTTCCGCCGGCGCGCTCTTGCGTGGAGCGTGCACGACATCCGCGGTCGCGGCAGCCGTCGATTACGGCGTCACTCCGAAAAGACTCACGCCCGGATGGGAACTCGTGCTCAGCAAGCGCGCCATGGTGGCGGCCTATGGCGCGCTGGCGCTTGGCTTGGCCTTCGGCGCGAAGCTCGCGCAGGCCTTGCCCGGCCGCCATTGAGAAACGCCCGAGCAGCGCGAAGGGCACGCCGCCAGTCAAGGCCGCAGGGCCGGCTCTCCTCGTCCGGTCGTCCGCCGCTTCAGGCACGAACGATCCAGATACCGACGAGCGCCGCGATCGACACCACGAAAAGGAACCCGTTGACGCCGACCAGGAGCCAGGGTGGCAGCCGACGGATATCGGGACGAGGTGGAGGTGCACCGGGGTCGAGCTCGCGCCACACCCCGGCAACGAAGCAGAAGGCGCTGAAAAGGACCAGTACCGAACCCGTGGCGCTGGCCAGCCACGGATGCACCACCTCCTTCAGCAGGGCCTTGGCGCCGACACCTGCCGCCAGGGCCGAGAGGCCGGTCCGGACCCATGCCGCATAGGTGCGCTCGGCGGCAAATAGGGTGCGGTCCGCGGCCAGCTCGGTGCGACGGTCTGCGCTGTCGCTCTGCTGGACCGCGCTGTCCTTCAGCCGGCTCGCGCTCTCGGCAAGCTTGGCGGGCGCACCGCCCGTTTCTCGGGAACCTGACATGTCGCGTTGCTCGCCACGATGGAACCGGTGTCCACATCTCTAAGCCAGGAAGCGGAGTCGGGGCGTGAACCTTGCGCGGTAATGGCGCTGGCGCGAGGCCCCGAGAGGATGGCCCTCGGCTTGTGGTGTCCGAGAGGCGCGGGGCCAGCCGAGCCAGGGCTGAAACGATCGAGAGTCGTCCCTGGTGCTTTTGGGCCCTTTCTGCCCCATGACCCGGAAGAAAATGGGGGCAAGCGCTGCCTGCCCCCAATCTCCTACCCTATTGTCAGTCGAAGGTGCGCCTCGTCAGCGCACGCCTCCGGCTCAGCTGCTCACCCCGAAGAACTGCTTGGCGCGTTCGCGCTCCGCCGTAGTGGGGCGATATTCCTGCCACGGGTCATTGGCGTGAACCTTGTAGCGGATGACGCCGTTGTCAGTGTCTATCTCGTAGTAAGGGAATGCCCCGCGTAGATTGAAGAATGCTGCCGGGGCAAAAAACAGAATGTCGGCGGCCAGGCGCCCGCCATGGAATCGCAGCGGCAGGATGCCATAGAAAGCGTCATGCCCGGGGCTTTCGGCCTTGAACTCGTAGTTGCCGAAGCTGGTGTCCTTCATGCGAATAGTGCTCGGCACCACCGGCACCTCGTGCTTGACCACCAGATGCGCCCCGGGCGCAGTCGAGCTGATGTGAGTCATCGTCGAGCACGCAGCCAGACCGGCCACCAGGCACCCGACGCCCGCGGTCTTCAAAAAAGAAAACATGATTTCCCCTGTTTGATAGCGGCGCCATCCCGGCGCCACCGACGACTATACGAAACAGGGACAGTGTTGCAAGGGCGTGCAATCCGCAACCCATGGCCTGCGTCGGCGTTCGGCGAGCCATGCGATCAGGCCCGGTCATGGGTCGAGCATCGCGCCTTCGAACGGACCATTCGCCAGGTGTTGCTGCCTTGGCACGCACAAGCTCGGGTGGCGTTCGTCGAGATCTCGATGTGCTATGCGCGTACCGTGTGCGGCCTGAATGCGTCCGGTGGACGGGTCCGCTCCCCTGCACCATCTTGAGCGGAGAAAAAACGGCGATGGTTACCGTCCGGATTCGAGCGTGAGGTCGTCCAGGTCGATGCGCCGTCTGAGGAAGTGTCCCTGGCACTTCTCATGGCACCAGCAACCGCTGGCGCAGCAGATCGAGTGGTCGGTGGTAACCCATGTTGGACGACGCACCGCGGCCCAGCGCGGGGTGCGTGAACAACCCTTCCCATTCCTCGGCCGCCACCTCGGGCGGGGGACGGCCGCGATATTCCATTGACATCCAGCAATCGACCTTGCGCTGGTTGAGTGAGGCAAGCAGGCTCCGGTCGCGGGTAGCCGCGAGGACGAAGCCTGTCTCGAACCCCCGCAGTTCCTCATCCACCTGCGGTCCGCGCAGGCCGAAACCATCGCAAAGCCATGCGAACTGCAGCTGGGCGAACTCGTTCAAGCGGCGCAAGCCGGAAGCATTCCCCGGCAGCATCAACACCCCGCCAGTGGAGGCATTGAGCATCACCACGAACGGCTGGCGGTGCCAGAAGTCGATGTCGGCGTACCACTCGCCCAGTGGGTTCGCCTGCGGCAATGGCTCCGGCGGCTTGGCTGGATGTTTCAGGCGCTTGAGAAGTTTTGCCGTACAACGCAGGACAGTCATCAAATCCCCTCGGACATGTCGGCCAGGACACCAACGATGCCTGCAAACCCCCGCGGACCTCAAACCCGGGTGAGCCCGCGCACGCAGGCATGGCGAGCCCCGTTGGGTCGCGGCAAGGGGGCAGGGAGATCGGATCACAGAGCCCTTCTTGTTCGTGACCAGGTCGGCAGTCTCGGCCGCATCCGGCAGCTGGGCAGCCAGGGCCTTGCCGGGGCCGGCGCGGTTTTCAAGCGCCGAGGCCATCGGCGCTTCCCATCAGGTCGATTCGCGGCTGGGCGAGCACCTGGGCAACGAAACTCTTGCCGGGCTCCACGCGGAAGCGCCACTCGCCCAGGCTGTAGATGGTGGGGTTGATCTCGCGCCCCGGTCGGCCGGAGACCTCGTGCAGCGCTGGCCGAGCTGGTGCGCCAGCGCAAGGGCGAGCGTCGGGTCAAGATCAAGCTCGATGACCTATAGCCTGGAGTTCGTCGAGTCAGCGCTGAAGGAATGGCGCAAGCTTTCGCCCGATATCCGCGAGCAGCTGAAGAAGAAGTTGGCCGAGCGGCTGGAGCGCCCACGTGTTCCTGCCGACCGGCTGCTCGGCATGCCGGACTGCTACAAGATCAAGCTGCGCGCCTCCGGCTATCGCCTCGTTTACGAGGTGCAGGACAAGGTGCTTCTGCCGGCCAGGAGAGTTGGTCCGGCACCTGCCCGCGCGATTGGCTCATGGTTCAGCCTAACGCTAGAGTGTGGAGAAATCGTCCCTGGCACCTTTGTCCTGTCTAATCGCCTCCGTCCCCTTTGTTGCTCCCAACTCAGGTAGCCTCTCGCACTTGCCCCTTTTTAGAGCGGAACCGACCACCATGGCCGAGCGCGAGTTCGACAGCTTCCTTGCAAGCTCAGGCGCCACCCTGGAAGGCTCGCGCTACTCCGCCTGGCTCGCCATCACGCCGCGCCGCCACGGCTTTCCGGTGTACTACGCCATTTGCGAGAACCGCAGCTTCCGCGACAGGGACACCGCCGAAGCCGCCGCCGCCAAGGCGCTGGCCGACATGACGGGACTGGAGGCGGACGGCACGCCGATCTTCCCCGAGGATTACACCGGCTTCGACGACTAGCCACGCTGGCGGACGACGTCCGCCCCGCGGCGCAGCTTTCCGTTTTCGATGGTCATGCCTGGCCTTGCTCACGATCCCGTGCAGCCCCCGTAACGGGTAGCGCCCTACCCTCACCCTCCCGCCCGACCTGTGCGAGGGGTATCGGAGGTGCTGCATGACGGACGACGAGCGGACCTGGCCGTCCTTGACGTACACCGCTTGGCGGGACACCTACGCGACCCTGCATCTGTATTCGCAGGTAGTGGGCAAGGTGGCGCTCGCACTGGCGCCGCCCCTCAACCATTGCTGGGGCGTAGCACTGCACGTGACCCCGCGCGGCTTGTCCACCGGGATGCTGCCGCACGGCTCACGCTCCTTCACGCTCGCCTTCGACTTCCTCGACCATGTCCTGGAGATCTCCTGCACCAGCGGCGCGATCCGGCGGCTGCCGCTGGCATCCCGCAGCATCGGGACGTTCTGCAGGACGCTGATGGAGACGCTCGCGGACATGGGCCTGGCGGTGCGGATCTGGCCGGTCACGGTCGAGATGCCCGCGCCGGTACGGCTGGACGACGACACCCGGCCGGCGACCTACGACGGCGCCTGGGCGCAGCAGTTCTGGCGCATTCTGGTGCAAGTCGACCGCGTGTTTGCCTTGTGGCGCTGCAGCTACGCCGGCAAGAGCAGCCCGGTCAATTTCTTCTGGGGCAGCTTCGGTAATCCCCCCGCTTTCAGCGGACGCCAAAAGTGGAGCTATGCGGCAAGCGCCAATTTCTGCATCGGCGTGATGCCACCGAGTGCCATATTCGGGCGCTCGTGGTTGTACGTCCAGAG